>JAHJGX010000211.1 GCA_018824205.1 bacterium | reverse complement strand
TATTCGTCGATTGAAATTGGATCGATGCGGCCAGCCAGTTTCGTTATTTTGATCAGTTCCCGATCACTTCGTTCTGGTCGCAGACCCAGCCGGGAACTCTTTTCCAGGTTTAAAATCTTGTTTATAAAGACCTGTTTGGGTTCGACTTTTTCAAAATAAACAGATCCTTGATCCGTTTCTACTTCAACCAGCGGTTCGGCATAACAGTGACCAATACAGCCGACGCCAATGATATCAATATCAGTAATGTTCTGTTTAAAAAAGTCGTATACTTCGGCAGCACCCGCTGCCAGACCACAGCTTCCCGTACCAATTTTTATCCGTTTAATCATGCTAACCCATCTGCTTATATTGTTTAAGGACTTTCAATAGTTTTCTTCGATCAAGATTGCCGAATATTTTACCGTTTATTCCGATTACCGGAGCCAGGCTACAGCAACCGAGGCAGGCCACGGTCTCCAGGGAAAACAGTCCATCTTTATCGGTTTCCCCGTCTTTGATACCCAGAAAATCGGATATCCAGTTGGCGACAAGACTGGAGCCTTTAATATGGCAAGCGGTTCCATCACAAACCGTGATGATGTTTTTACCCGGTTTAATGCGTTTGAACTGAGCGTAAAAACTCAATACTCCTTCAACTTCGACCGGCGGGATGGAAAAATAATCCGAGATTTTATGGACACCATCGTCGGATATGAAACCTTCGATTTCCTGAACCTGTTGTAAGGCTTTAATTAAATTGCTCTTTTCTTTGTCCAGATTTTGCAATGTTGCATTGATTCCGGGCATTTATCCTCCATACTAATAAACAGTGTTATTTAGGATTTGAAATATTGGCATGCATGCAATATACATGAATCAATATTAAAATCAAGTGTTTTAATACATAAGTTTAAAAGGACGAAATATTAAACTATTAAGGTGTTATGTGATTAAAGTAAAATTGTCTTATTGCTAAAATTGTATAATTAGAGAAGTGAAAAATTATTGAATAATCAGGTAAAAGATTTAAGTTGGAGGAAACGTAAAATAACAAATAATCATAAGAGTATTAGGAATATTATTGGTATTTGCGAGAAACATTTTACAATTTTAGATTCATATTGAAAACATTGCAACGTCAAAAGTACCGAACAACCAATGCCAATAACTAGAAAATATATAAACAATGACTAAAATTAATTAAATATCTTGACTGTGAAAATATAAACAATTAAACTCCACAATAGTGGTTATGGATATATTTCAGAACAAAGTGGACAGATTCGGAAACTGAGATGAGATATACATCGCAGGAAAAGCTCCGGATTATTAATTTGGTCAGAGAATCAAAACTGCCGATACGGATTGTGTTGAACCAGATGGGTTTAAACAGCAGTACCTATTACAAGTGGTACAGTCGTTATCGCCGGTCCGGGCCAGTCGGATTGGAAAATATCAAAACGACGCCAAAACGGTTCTGGAACAGTCTGTCAAAAGCGGAGCGAAAGCAGGCAATTCAAATTGCATTCACAAATCCAGAAAAAGCGCCAAAGGACATTGCCAAGGAATTTTCTGAAATTTACGGTTCTTATATATCTGAATCTTCGGTTTACAGGATTTTGAACAGTTTTGATAAATTTGAAAATAAAAAGATAACCTTGATCAAAGGACGCAATCGATTTTCAGAAACCGCCGGAGATACAGATAATATCTGGAAAACCGAATTTGTTTATATCCGGTTGTTTGGCTGGGGGTTCTATTACCTGATGTTTATCATCGATGATTATTCAAAATACGTTATCGATTGGAAACTCTACACAAATCTGACGGAAAACGACCCGGAGCAACTGATTATTACGGCACTTTGGAAAACAGGACAAAAGGGAATCCGCTTAAAACACCGGGCACGATTGTTGACCGGCAATTACTCAAAACTCTTTATTGATCGGTTGAAAGAGTTTCTGTACGATTATGATTTGAAAAATCTGCGCGGAAATTCGTCAAATGCCCGGGTAATTCGAAAAATAGATGGTACGATCCAGACCAAAAAAAATGTCATAAATCTGAATAATTATTATCTACCCGGTAACATTGAAGAACAGATCAAACGTTTTATTGATTACTATAATAACGAATGCATCATAAAAGCCTTTTCAAATATGACGCCTGCCAGTATTTATCATAAGCAGGAGGGAATTGTGCAACAGCAGCGGGAACAGATTAAAGAAAAAACCCTGCTGATGCGTAAAATCAGGAATCTTGGTTTAGAAAATTAACGCGATAATGTTGAATTCATTTAATTAAAAGGAGAACATCGATGAGTTACAAATCACTTGAAGAGTTCATGCAGATGGTTGTAGCAAAAAATCCTGCTGAAAACGAATTTCATCAGGCCGTACACGAAGTCGTGGAAACGCTATGGGATTTTGTCCAGGAAAATCCGATTTATCAGCATCACAAAATTTTAGAGAGAATCGTTGAGCCAGAACGCGTACTCTTATTTCGGGTGCCATGGAGAGATGATCGCGGCAATATGCAGGTAAACCGCGGTTTCCGGGTTGAATTTAATTCGGCGATCGGACCATATAAAGGAGGTCTGCGGTTCCATCCATCCGTCAATCTCGGAATTTTAAAATTCCTGGGTTTTGAACAGGTTTTCAAAAACAGTTTGACAACGTTGCCCATGGGCGGTGGGAAAGGTGGTTCGGATTTCGATCCCAAAGGCAAATCCGATAATGAAGTCATGAGCTTCTGCCAGTCATTTATGACTGAACTGTCCCGTCATATCGGTGCCAATACCGATGTTCCTGCCGGTGATATCGGCGTGGGTGGCCGTGAAATCGGTTTTATGTTCGGTCAATATAAGCGCCTGAGAAACGAATTCACCGGTGTCTTGACCGGCAAAGGTCTGAATTGGGGCGGAAGTCTGATTCGTCCGGAAGCAACCGGCTATGGCTGTGTCTATTTTGCCGAAGAGATGCTGAAAACCCGTGGTGAATCCTTCAAGGGGAAAGTTGTTGCGATTTCCGGTTCCGGAAATGTGGCTCAATACGCTACCCAAAAGGTTAATCAGTTGGGCGGAAAAGTCGTCACACTGTCCGATTCCGGCGGTACAATTTATGATCCGAATGGAATTGATGATGAAAAACTGGCATACATGCTTGAATTGAAAAATGTCAAACGCGGCCGGGTCAAAGAATATGCCGAAAAATATGGTGTGGAATATTGGCCGAATGAAAGACCCTGGAAAGCCAAGGTTGATGTGGCCCTGCCATGCGCAACTCAGAATGAGGTTAGTGGCGACGATGCCAAGACCTTGATCAGCAACGGCTGTATCTGTGTTTCCGAAGGCGCCAACATGCCATCCGAGCCGGAAGCGATTAATGTTTATCTTGACAACAAGATACTCTACGGTCCCGGTAAAGCTGCCAATGCCGGTGGCGTCGCCGTATCCGGTCTCGAAATGAGCCAGAACAGCATGCGCTTGTCATGGACCCGTGAAGAGGTCGATCAAAGACTTCATGGCATCATGAAAAGTATCCACAAAACCTGTGTTAAATATGGTACTGAAGGTAATTTTATTAATTACGTTAAGGGTGCCAATATCGGTGGTTTCATTAAAGTTGCCGATTCCATGATTGATCAGGGTTGTGTATAAATCAACGTTTTGATCGTATCTATAGAAGGGGTTGTCACTGGCAACCCCTTTTTTTAATAACTTGCAATTTTTGTTTGAATTCAATACAATAAGTCTGACAAATTTTATACGGATTATGACTAAAAAAACCAGTAATCAAAGAGACAAGAAGACGCCAGTAACTTCTGCAACAGGTAATCACCCGCTTAAATCCGCATCGATAGAGAAAGTTAATAATTCGCAATTAACTGATACTCGGAAAACGGAACATAAGAGTTTAAAAATCAGAATGCGGTCGTTGTCCGACAAAATGATTAATCTTTTTAAAAAACCATACCGTTTTTTCAATAAACTATTCATTATTTCTGGCATTATCAGCTGGGTATTGCTGATTATGCTGATCGTTTTTCTATTCGGTTTCTTTCAATCAATTCCTGATTTCAAAAATATGACATATTCAGACTTGGTTAGTGCCGGAGAATTGTATATACTAGACCATCTCGACGATAAAAATGTTCAGCATGAGTGGATTGCCATGCGGGATATGAACCGGGAATTGTTGTACACAATTGTCATGGCGGAAGATGGTAATTTCTTCGATCATAAGGGTATCAATTACGACATGATGATTAATGCTTTAGGTGAAAACATAAAACAGAAAAAACTGGTATTTGGCGCCAGCACGATTTCTCAACAGGTTGTTAAAAACCTGTATATGGGCGATTCCAAACGCTTTATCAGAAAACTCAAGGAGATTGTCGCCACCCGGCGCTTGGAAAAATATTTTACTAAAAATGAAATTTTGGAATTGTATCTGAATACGGCTGAATTCGGACCGGATATCTTTGGAGTTCGAGCGGCGTCGGCCTATTATTTTTTGAAAAATGCGGCAGAAGTCAATGCGGCCGAAGCGGCGTTCATGGCTCTAATGCTCCCGTCGCCCCGACGCTATCATTTTTCAATATTTCAGAATAAATACATTTCGGCCCAGCATGAGAAAAAACGCCGCCGGATTCTCCGGGATATGGCCTATAAGGAGTATATTAGTCCCAAGCAGTACAATGAATATTTAGAATACGAGTATTTTAGATAATTGTTGTTAGATATGAGTAATGAGATTTGAGGTGTGAGAAAACGGATTTCAAATTCTAATTCTCTTCAATCCTTACGGCTGCGATTCCGTGCTTACCATCCATCTTGATCAAAAACGGGTTTTTACATTTCACATGAACAAGGTAGTCAGTCCGTTCAACGACGGGCTGCTGTCTCAACCATTCCCAGTTAATGAAATCACGGTTGGAATTGTAGGGAATTGTGAAATAACCAATTTGCATGGCGATTATATTATGGAAAAAATGGGTTCCCTGAGACGGATCGACGGTGAACCCTTCGATGCCCATTTCTACAATGACTTTGGCGTTACTGATATTCACATACCTGACCGGTACTCCTAAAAACCGGTCCTGCGATCCCCAACGCCCCTGGCCAATGAGCAGATATTCCCGGTTTGCCTGTTTCATCTTTAGATTCAGCAGTTCAATTTCGTCCCGGATGTCGATTGTCTTCAGTTTGTCGAATATTTCGGGATCGATATAGACAATATCCTGAATGCCGGAAATGATGCCATTCCCCATACTTTTTTCGGTGTAAATCAACAGACATTCCGGATTGAACTGTTCGTTTGACAGATCGATATCTTCGGTACTGACCGCTAGTGGCCGGATTTGAAGAATATGAAATGTCGGGAAGATTGATTTTTGCCGGTTTCTTGACAGGTTGACCGCGAATTCGATTTCCACCGGCATTCCAAAAGCTTTTTCACCGATGTCGAGAAGATCGGCAATAATTTCAGAAAGCGGAAAGAAATTGAACTTAATGATATTTTCGAAAGTAATTGCGCGTGGACCGGCATTTGTCAGTCTGGAGATGAACCGTGAGTTTTCATTATCCCAGACCGAAGCGGCATGTTTCAGTGCTCCGTCTTTTTCAGCCACTGCAATATCGATTTTATCTATGGTGGCCTCTTCACCAAGAATCAGGTTGAAATCCTGATGGGTCATATTGATGCCGTACAACTCTTTTTGGGAATCGTTCAGAAGACTTTTCGGTTGTAAAAATTCAACTTTAGGATATTTCGGACAAAATCTGAAATGCTTACCACCCTCAATAACCGATTTTCCGAGACCGACAACAATCGAAGCGATACCGTCTTCATTTGTCAAATTGGCCAAAGGATAAAAATTATGAGACTGGGCAATCCCCGATATATGAGGGTAGTAATAATTACCAAACTGCGAGCCTACAACCTGCTGAATGATGACTGCCATTTTTTCTTCTTCAATCTGATGATTGAGGTTTTCAATATAAGTCCGAGAGCTTTTAATAAATACTGACGCAAAGACGAGTTTTATGGCCTCTGACAGTTGATTTAAACGGACATTGATGTCGGGATGTCTATTCGGCAGCATATAGGTCCGGTAGATGCCGGCAAAGGGTTGTGAAAAGGAATCTTCTAGCAGGCCGGATGAGCGTACTGCAAGGGGATATGCGATGTGCTCCAGCATTATTGTCAGATGATCAATTAGCTCTTTTGATAATTTTCCATCGCGGAAAATTTCATCGATTTCCCGGTCACTGAGTTTGTCATTAATGTGCTCATTTATTCTGTTGTGACGGATAAAGTCGTCGAACTCATTGGTACCGATAATCTGAGTGCTGGGCAGGGAAATATGAACATTGGGGAAACGCTCACCAAATTCCATACTGATCAGTAATGAATTGAGAAATGCAAGACCGCGTCCTTTACCGCCTAGAGAGCCTTCGGTTAAACGGATAATTTCATCGGGTTCATACAAACTGGAAGGGTGAAAATTGACGATTTTTCCCTTGGTACGGTTTTTACGAATTTCGTGGAGTGTGTTTTCAAGGTGTTTACGCATATCGGCAGTTGATTTGAAATCCTGAATAGTGAGTAAGCGAATTCGCCGGGCTATCTGGGTTTCACCCCGGGCCATGAGCCAGGCTGAAAAGTGGTTACGACGGCTGTGATAAAGTATTGAATCGTCAGGAATGTCTTTAAGTTTTTCCTCAAAATCAAACAGGGTGCTGGCGCGGTTGATTTCATTGCCATCCTTGTCATAAAACACAAAGTCACCAAATCCGATATTTTTTAACATAAACTGCCGCAAATCACGGAGCAGGTGCTTTGAGTATTTATCAAGAAACGTAGCATTTATTTCTTCCGCTTTTTGGCGATTACCGGAATCCGATGACATCAGGATACTGGGTATATCGTAGATGTTTTCTTTGACCTTGGAGATCAGTTTAATACCGGCATCCGGATCCAACTCATTATTCCGCTCGTAGCTGATATCGGAAATGACGGCAATAATGTATTCCGTGTACTTTTCGTAAATCTCCATGGCTTTTTCGTAATTATGGGCCAGGATCACTTTGGGTCGGACGCGCATACGGAGACGTTTGTTGATGTCATTCAACTCTTCCCGAATCAGAAGCTGTGTCTGTTTGACGATTTCTTCATAGAGGAGCGGAAGAAAAGCTGAATAGTAGGGGATGGAATCTTCCACCAGTAGAATTACGCGGACCAATCCGTGTTTTGTGTCGTATTCCAGGTTGCGCATATCTTCAACTGACTTCACCATAGCGAGGAAGATTTTGGCATCGCCTTTCCAGAGAAAGATATTATCGAAATATTGCAGCATACTGGAATAATTCTTTAACAAGCTCAGATCCGACTGCATGTTTAACAATAGAAGGATGGGTAATTTAGGGTCGAATTCTTTGATATTTTTAGCAAGTTCGAAAGCGGTAGTTTTGCCAATATGGAGCATGGAGATGACCAGGTCGAATTTCTTCGTCTCCAGTAAACGGAGCGCCTCTTCGCCGGTGGGAACGCTGGTAATGATTGGTGCCGTGCTCAGGTTGAGTTGCCGGTATTCACCGTAAATCTGCTCGGACAGCCGGCCGTCCTGTTCGAAGATGAAGGCATCATAGAAAGTGGAGATCAGCAGGATTTCTTTTACTTTATTACCCATCAGGTAATGAAAACTGTCCTCGCCATATTTGAATTTGTTGTAGTAGTAAATCAGGTCATTGGTTTCCATTCCGGCTCCGTTTTCTCCGGGATAAATTTAGAGGAATATTCGGTAAATGGAAACAGTGCAAGTGAGAGATGTGAGAATTTAGATATTGGATTTGAGATTCGAGAATTTTGATTTTATGAATTGTGTCGTCAGGACACAGGTAATATTTTGAATAGATAGTAAATGGAAATAATGAAGATTATTTTGAAATATGTTGTTGATCAAGTATTGATTAAAGATAAAGGTAATTGAATGAATACATAGTGAGATTATTGCCCTGTTCAAACAATTGCTGTCAGACAATCCACTGCGGATATGGTTATATCCTGCGAAATTGATGACTGTGGAACATCCTGAAAGGCCAGGACATAGGCGCCAAAGATCAGGCTGATGCAGAAGCAGGCAATTCCCAGTGATCGTTTAATGTGTTTCATTTTATTCATCTCCATCCTCATTGTTTTAAGTAACTAAATCTATGATTACAAATGAATGGAAAATGTTGTCATATCAGTGTGATAAACGTCACGAAGGTTTTAAAAAGTACTAATCCAGCAGCGAATCGTTTAGAATATCGTCGGTTTTAATGAAAATGGCGCCGGTAGTCTGCATCTTTTCCAGGGCTTTTTGACCATTCTCATGATTGACGGCTTTGATTGCGTCTTCAACCAGGTAAACGGTTTTATCCAGATTTCGAAAGCCCATGACCGCTGCCAGAACACAGTAATCCGTCGCTACGCCAAAAACAACAATCGGATCGTAATCAGCCGATATGATTTCCAAATTGGGATTATCGAACATGTTATAGGTCTGTTTCAGGAAATAGATTTCATCGGGATGCTGCAGAATTTGTAATATCTCATTGTCAGAATAGTGATTGTTTTCAATCCAAACAGGATCCATCGGCGCCGTCTCATCGATTTTTTGGTGTCCGGCGGAACCCAGCATGCAATGATTTGGAAACGGACCGTGGTTTTGAATCAATTCCGGATCTTGTTCACCATGGGCATCGACACTGCCCCAGACTGGAATTCCGTTAATTCGGGCATATCGAAGGAGCTGCTTAAAATGCGGCTTCAATGTCT
>JAHJGX010000210.1 GCA_018824205.1 bacterium | reverse complement strand
GACGCGGACGACAGAGCCGGCCTACTTGCGTCGTCCGGCGGGGACGGCGTTTTCCCAGATCCGGATTGTACCCAATCCTTACAATATACGTGCGAAGGATTACCAGTTTGGAGCGAGTGCTCCGGACCGGATAATGTTTTTCAATATTCCGCCGAAATGTGTGATTAAGATATTTACGGAATCCGGTGAATTGATCAACACGATCGAGCATACGAACTCGAGTGGTGATGAGTCCTGGAATTTGATAACGAGTTCGCGTCAGGTAATCGTCAGTGGTTTATATATTGCATATTTTGAGGTGCTTGAGGATTATATCGATCCGATAACCGGTGAAACAATGCGCAAAGGTGAATCAACTTATCAAAAGTTTATTGTAATTCGTTAAAAATTAGAAGGGGTGAAACCATGCATAAGGAAGTTTTTACACTCAATATTTTATTATTAATCTTGATCAGCGTCTTTGGTTTAAATAAGTGTGATTTCTTTGAAGAAGAAAATTATGAAATGCTAATCGAAGACAAAATTGCGATGGAATCTTTTGAAGATCCGGTTTTAGTCGACACCGTGATATATACTGCCTTACCAGAATTAAACCGCTGGATACGATATTACACAAAGACTATAAAAATAGATACGATATTAACGGATCCTACTCCATCAGATTCCTTCGCTACCGATTCGTTGTATTATTTCTACTATAGTAATTCCTTTGAGATTCAAGATAGCATTACATTTAAGATTGTGCACGACATGTCGCGGAAATGTTATATTGATACGATTTATCAATTTCAGGATACAGTCCAATCAAAAAATGACTCGGTCCAGTATGTGAAAGATGTAAATTTCACACAGGATTTTAATTTTGATGTAGTTTTGACAAGTTTTGCAGATGGTAAAGTTGATACATTTTTGACTCAGGAGGTGGATAGTGTTTTAGATTTCGATGAAATCAATTCTTCGGTACGACGCGCCGGAAAAAGCATTACTCAAACATTACTGACAACTCAGGTGACCACCGTAGCGAAACCGAATTCGACGTATTTACTGTTTAGTAGCCGCAAAAAGTCAAAGACTTATTTCTTTTTCGACGATTACGTAAAGGTAAAACTGTATGAAACGAATGGCGACCAGATCACAGAAGTTAACTGTACGGATGATCGGATTCCTCTCGAAACTTCAGCAGGTTATTTTAAATTAGTTAGCAAGACGCCGGCACCGGTAATTAAAGCACGATTCGAGTATGATTTAGATCTCAAAGTCTATCTTTTAGAGATAATCACCACTGATCAGACGGTCGATGCCAAATTCAGATCAGTGATTATTTATGAGATATAATCTGTTTTAATCATATAATGAGGTTAGTAATGAAGAATAAATTATTACCAATAGTGTTGATAATATTCACCTTGTCACTGGGGCAGAATGGAATATTCGCGGCTAATAAAAAATTAGCCCAGTCCGGATTTAAATTCCTTTCGGTTGGAACCGATGCCCGCGGTGGCGCTCTGGTAGATGCGGTTACTACCGTCGAGATGGGTTCAAGTTCCCTGTTCTTTAATCCATCAGGTATGGCTCGTTTGGCCAAGCGGTTTGAGGTGAGTTTAAGCCAGAACAACTGGATTGCCGACATTAAACACAATGCCTTCAGTCTCGCGATAAATCCTTACGGTGGAAAATATGGCGTCATTGGTCTTTCTTTTATGTCGATTGACTATGGAAATGTTCAGGGTACCATGGTGTGGGGCAATGATCAGGGATTTGTCGATACGGAAATCCTTAAACCAATGGCCTTCGCGGCAGGTCTTGGTTACGCCAAAGCTCTTTCCGATAAGTTTTCCGTCGGCGGTCAGATGAAAATTACCGGACAGTACCTGGGTAAAAGTATGGTGCCGGTCGGCGACGACAGTCTGGAAGTAAAACGTAACCAGGCAATCCTGACGGCTTTCGATTTCGGCACGATGTTCCGAACCGGTTATAAAAGTCTGATCTTTGGAATGTCTGTCCGGAATTTCTCGAACGAGATTAAATACGAGCGAGAAAGTTTTCAGCTACCGCTGACATTCCGAATTGGTTTATCGATGAATGTCCTCGATTTGTTGGATATCAAATCTGGTCTGATGAGCTGTCTGGCAACGATCGATGCGGTGCATTCGCGGGATTATCCGGAACAGATCAAGGTTGGTCTGGAATATAAATTACTGGATATGTTCTGTTTGCGTGCTGGATTCATGGCTCCCAGTGATGAACAACATTATGCCTTTGGTTTTGGAATTCAAAAGTTTGGAGCGGCGATCGATTATGCTTATACACCATTCGGGATATTTGATAATGTTCAGCGGATTACCTTCAGGTTTGTGTTATAAAAGTGGGATATCCAGACGCGGGTACTCACGGTTTGCAGGTGAGTATCGATGTGCTGCATCCGCGGGACTATCAGGAGCAATTAAATATTGGCATGGAATACCGTTGGCGCGAGATGCTGTCGGTACGGTGTGGTGTGGATATTTGGTGGTGAGCGATGAGCAGAATGTATCCTTTGGATTTGGGTTTGAGAAGTATAGTCTGGGGATCGATTATGTTTATGCACGATATCGGAGTGTTTGATAATGTGCAAATGTTTACAATAAAATTTAAGTATTAGTATTGGAGTGGTAGATGAAGAGATTTCCGCTCATTCGAGTTATTTTACTGGTTGTAAGTACCGTTAGTCTGATTTTCGCTGGTAATACTGGAAAAATTTCAGGTTTGGTCACTGAGGAGCAAAGTGGTTTTCCGTTGGCGGGGGCTAATATTATTATCGAGGGTTTGGCAATGGGAAGTGCCTCTGATCTCGATGGGAACTACGTTATCCTGAATGTACCTCCCGGGGTACAAACACTGAAAGTCCGAATGATTGGTTATAAAACGGTCACCGTCACAGAAGTGCAGGTTACAATGAATTTAACAACCATTATCAATGTTCAAATGAGTACGGAAGTACTGGGTATGGAAGAGATTGTCGTAGTGGCAAAACGTCCCATAGTGGTTAAAGATATTGCTCACAGTGAATTTAATATTGAATCCAAACAAATTGAATCTTTGCCTGTGACTGAATTGAGTCAGGTTGTCGGTATGCAGGCTGGTGTTAAAGGATTCTCTGTTAGGGGCGGTGCTGAACGGCAAACCGCTTTGATCGTCGACGGATTTGTTATGAGCGACGAACGATCCAATCAACCCGTGACATCAATCAGTCTGGCTTCGATCCAGGAAGTCCAGATCCAGAGCGGCGGCTTTAATGCGGAGTATAGTAACGCCCGATCAGGAGTTGTGAATGTTGTCACCACAGATGGTGACCGGATCCGTTATTCAGGCATGTTAAATTTTACCTATCGTCCGCCGGCACCCAAACATTTCGGAATTTCTCCCTATGATGAATATTCCTATTTCAATCGGGTATTCTTTGATCCGGATGTTTGTTATGATGGTACGACAAATGGTGCCTGGGATATCTGGACCCGTAAACAATATCCGACTTTTGAAGGTTGGATTTCGCAGTCGAATGCCCGGTTAAATGACACCGATCCGACCAACGATCTGACACCTGAAGGAATTAAAAGGCTATACGAGTGGCAACACCGTCGCCAGGGTGATATTCAAAAGGCTGACTATGTGGCCGATTTTGGATTTGGCGGACCAGTGCCAGTGGTCAGCGATAAACTGGGCAATTTGAGGTTTTATTTAACATACTCGGATTCCAGAGATATGTTGTTGGTACCTCTGTCCAGGGATGCATATACGGATAAGGTTGGCCGGATAAAATTAACGGCAGATATTACTCCTAAAATGAGCCTTGTTTTAACTGGCCAGTATAATATTATCCGATCGGCTGTTCAATATGAATGGACCACTACCCCGACCGGCGCCGTCCTGCGGTCCGATTACACAATTGCCAGTCTGACCAGTTCGACAAAAGAATTGCTCTACGTTCCCGGTAGATTCAGTCCTACCGATATTTATAATAGTATGATCGGGGCAAAAATCAATCAGATTCTTAGCTCCAAGTCCTATTATAATGTTGTTATCCAGTATGACCGTCATCGCTATAATACTTACCAGATGGGTCTTAGAGATACATCCCAAACCTATGAAATCTTACCCGGGTACTATGTCGATGAAGCCCCTTATGGGTATTGGGGATATGGTACATCCTCAGTTGAAGGATTGCGTACCGGTGGTTGGATGAATCTCGGACGGGATTCAAGTATTGTTTCAACTATCCGGTTCAATTTTGATTTGGTAAGTCAGCTTACCCCGGCCCACCAGGTTAAAACCGGTCTTAGTGTTGTTCTTAATGATATGAATATCAACTCCTCGACGGTCAATCCGGGAATGACTACCTGGAATCGTTCGCAGGTATATCAAATATTTCCATACCGGATTGGAGCCTATCTCAGTGATAAAATGGAGTACGAGGGTTTTATCGCCAATATTGGTTTGAATATGGATATCTCCAATTCAAATACTGATGTTTATTTATTGGATGAATATGATTCTTACTTTAAATCGGGATATGGCTCCAATATTGAAGATGAAGTCGAAACCGAGAAATCTAAGCCAAAGCTGACTTTAAGTCCCCGATTGAGCGTGTCACATCCAATCACCGAAAATTCTAAATTGTATTTTAACTATGGCCATTATCGCTCAGAACCAGCCTCGACATATCGTTTTCGACTCCAACGCGAGTATAACGGTCTGGTAACATCGATTGGCAATCCGAATCTGGATTTGGAAAAAACTGTCTCATACGAATTGGGATATTCACATAATTTATTAGATATGGTTTTACTGAATGTCGCTGCTTATTATAAAGATATTACCAATCAGATCGACTGGATTTATTATCAGAATATTAATAGTTCCGTACAATATAATATTGCCGCAAACAACAATTATGAGGATATCCGTGGATTTGAAATTACTCTCGATAAGAAAACCGGAAACTGGTTCACCGGTTTTATCAATTATACTTATATGATCAGTTCATACGGATATTTCGGAATCAAGAAGTACTATCAGAATCCGACTGATCAGCGAACCTATTTAGCGGATAATCCTTACCAGATTAAACCGCATCCGCAACCTTATGCCCGGGCGAATATTGATTTGCACACGCCATTGGATTACGGTATGGAGTTTATGGGACTTTATCCTTTCGGGGGATGGAACTGGAATTTGTTGGTCAATTGGACTCAGGGTTCTTATGCAACGTTTAATCCGACCAATGTCCCCGGACTGATCAATAACGTTCAGTGGCGGGATAATTGGAATATTGATACACGACTGATTAAAAATTTTAATTATAAAAAATTCCGCGTTCAACTTTATGTGAATATCACTAATCTTTTTAACCTGAAATATCTGAGCTATGCCGGATTTACCAGCAACCAGGACTATCTTGACTATATGGAATCACTGCACTTGAACTGGGAGGAAGGTATCCAACATGGTAATGACCGGTTAGGCGTTTATCGTCAAAATGGTGTAGAATATATTCCGATGCAGGAAACCGAAGATATCAATTCAATTACAAGCCCGGATTCGCGGGTACTGTACTATAACCGGGCGTCCGGAAAATATGTTCAGTATCAGGATGGCCAATGGCAGGAGAGAAGTAAGAACTGGATAAGCAAAGAAATCCTGGATAAGAAAGCCTACATCGATATGCCGAATAATACGTCCTTTGCATTTCTTTATCCCAGGGAAATCAAATTTGGTCTGAAATTCATCTTTTAATTATTTGGATTAGAAAACATGAAAAAGAAAAAATTATCTGTAATTTTACAAATGAGCTCGATGCTGATAATTCTTATGACAATCTGTAAAGCTGAGATTGACGAAAATGAGAAGCGCTATTTCAGAGTTGGTTCACTTCAGAGTCAAATCAGTGCTTATGGTTCTGAACGGGCTTGGAATAACACGTGGTATGAGGGTTTACGGTGGCCGGCCGATTATCTCAAGCAGGATAACTCTGTGATCAAAAGGGCTTGGATCACGTGCAAGGATTTTACAGATTCCAAAGGACGGTACTTTGATTCCTGGGCGATGTCAATTGTCAGCGCCTGGGCGCGGGAGGCACTCTGGCCGGTATCGTTAAAACAGATTGCCCGCTTTGAGGCACCGTCCGTATTCGTTGATGGGAATAATGTAACGGCAGCATTTGCCTCGGACGTTGATGAAATCGACGCGACCCAGATCGCTGATCGGGTTATTATCAATGTTGTGAATACGGCAGCTGGTATTACAATGACCCAAAAAGTGTATGTATTTAGCCATCCTTTTCATGATAACTATTTTATTAAGGAGTATACCTATACAAATACCGGTTACACCTCCTACGAACCGGTTCAGGTTTTGAACGATACAGTACGTGATTTTCGTGTTGGCTGGGGTACTCGCTATCAATGCGGCCGGGAAGGTGCTGAAGTGAATGATGGCCAACAAACCTGGGGTAAATTCTCCTGGGTGACGGTCCGCGGCGAAGATTATCCGGCGCATGCTGCTCAAACATTGACAGAAACCGATGGTCCTATCGATTGGCTGCGCGGAGTTTTCAGCTGGTTTGGTCAATCCGAACGTGTGACGACCTATGATAATATTGGGGGACCATATTTGACTAAAGGTGGTCGATTGGCTTCTCCGCAATTTGTTGGAACGACCATTTTGCATGTTGATAAAAGTGCTACGGATAAATCCGATGATATTCACCAGCCCACCGTACTAGGTTGGCATGCCGGTGATACATACCCGGGCCTGAATGATCTTTCTCTCAGTGATATGGGTAAAATGGGCCAAATTTATGATATGTTATCCGGCATTCCCTATGGGAATGGAATGGGTGGTACATCCAGTTTAATCACCGGCGATCAGAGCGGGCGAATGTGGGAAATTGCCACTGGTAGTGATATTCTGAATCAAAAATGTCCCTATACAGTTCATGGGGATGGTGGTGGAACAAATCAATGGATCTGCTACGGTCCCTGGGATTTGGCTCCTGGTGAAAGTGTCACGATTGTGGAAGCCGAAGCGGTGAATGGCATAAGCCGACCGGTTTGTGAAGAGGTTGGATATAACTGGAAGAAATCCAAAGATAATCCAGGGAATAGTTATAATGTTACCTGGCCGGATGGATCAACAGCGTCTATCAAATATACAGATAAATCAGCCGATCGATATAAAAATGAATGGTTTTATACGGGAATGGATTCATTAAAATTAACATTTAGCAGGGCAAAACGTAATTACGATGCTGGGTTTAATATTCCCCAACCACCGCAGCCTCCGCTGTTTTTAAATGTTGAATCTGGTGGCGACCGGATCAAGTTAACATGGGGAGCCAGCCCTTCAGAGGACAATGCTGATTTTGAGGGATACCGGATTTATCGGGCGGTTGGGAAATCCGATACGGTTTTTCAAATGTTGACCGAAGTTCCCAAAGGGACCTATGAGTTTAACGACCTGTCCGCTGTCAGAGGGTACTCACATTTTTATCATATTACTGCATTCAATGATGGCAGTACGAATTCAAGCAGGATTTATCAGCCAGCCGGAAAATTGGAAAGCGGACGCTTTTATACACGGACAACCGAACCAGCCTATTTACAACGCCCGCAGGGTCGGTCTTTAAAAGATATCCGGATCGTTCCTAATCCATACAATCTGAAAGCATCTTCGCTTCAATTTCCGAATCAGATAGATAAGATCATGTTTTACAATATCCCCGGTCAGTGTGTGATCAAGATCTACACTGAGCGAGGCGATCTGATTCAGACGATTCACCACACCAACGGTTCCGGCGACGAACCCTGGAATCTTATTACATCTTCTCGCCAGGTTGTTGTTAGTGGCGTATATATTGCCTATATAGAAGTAACAAATGATATTGTCGATCTGAATACCGGCGAGCAGTTGTTTAAGAAGGGTGATCATACGACGCGCAAGATCCTGGTAATACGGTAAGGGAATCAGTAATAGTACGATATTAAAAGGAAACACGATATGAGACGTATATACAGGCTAATCATCATGTTGGGAATATTTGGAAGCATGGTCTATTCAGAGGATGTGAAGTTGGCGCAGACGGGCTTTCAGTTTTTAAGTGTTGGCTCGAATGCCCGGGGAAGTTCACTGGCCAATGCAGTCACGACGGTAGAGATGGGTACGGGAGCAATGTTGTATAACCCGGCCGGGATGGCGCGGCAGGGGAATCTGTTAGATATATCGCTAGGTCAGAATAACTGGATTGACAATATCAAGTACAATAGTTTTTTGGTATCGCTGAGTCCATCTTCCGGGCGTTACGGAGTGTTTGGGTTATCGCTGTTGACGGTGGATTATGGTGAGGTACAGGGGACGATGGTATGGAGTAACGATCAGGGCTACATTGATACAGAGATCATGAATCCGAGCGCATTTGCCGCCGGATTAGGCTATGCGAAGAGTTTGACGGATAAGTTTGCGGTTGGCGGGCATATCAAGGTAGCGGGTCAGCAGTTGGGGAAGAGTGTTGTCCCTATGGGAGAAGGTGGAGACAGTTTGAAGGTGAAGACGAATATGGCGGTGACGACGGCCTATGATTTTGGGACGGTATATCGGACGGGTTTCAAGAGTCTGGCTTTTGGGATGTCGGTAAATAATTTCAGTCGCGAGATCAAATATGAGCAGGAGAATTTTGAGTTGCCGTTGATCTTTAAGATAGGCGTCTCGATGGATGTGCTGGATTTGCTATCGGACGCGGGACCTCACGGTTTGCAGGTGAGTATCGATGCGTTGCATCCGCGGGACTATCCGGAGCAATTGAATATTGGTATGGAGTATCGTTGGCGTGAGATGCTGTCGGTACGGTGTGGATATATGGTGGTGAGCGATGAGCAGAATGTATCCTTTGGATTTGGAATTGAGAAGTATGGTCTGGGGATCGATTATGCTTATGCACCATTCGGAGTGTTTGATAATGTGCAAATGTTTACAATAAGATTCACGTACTAACATTTAAAATTAAATATGTTGACAAACCAGATAATAATTCATAAAATCTCAATAGGAGTTGTAAGATGAAAAGGATCCTTTTACTCAGCATCATAGTGTCATTAACCGTTTTGATCAACATGACTGGTTGCGATACCGATTATCCGCCCAGCCCCTGGAACCCGGATGATACTGGTAATCCTAGCCCGATTGTTACCTCGGTCACTCCCCCGGACACCTCATTTGAGGGTGTCGGAATCATTCAGATCGCCGGGCAATATTTTTCCAGTGTCCCTACTGAGAACGCTGTCTTTTTTAATGCTAAACGGGGTACGGTTTTGGAAGCGACGCCAACGTTGTTGATCATTCAGAATCCGGTTGTAATCGATATCCCAACGCAAAATTACGTCGACTCAATCGATATTAAAATCGCCGTTAACAGGGCCTATGAATTTGGCAATTATCTGAAGACCGATGGCAATATGTATCCATACCGCTTAAAACGTGCCGCGATCGAATACGGTAATTATGATGCTTCTGACAAACCACATGCACTCGACTGTGATAGTACGGGTGCTCTTTATGTAGTAAGTGAATCGAAAATTATTTATAAAATTGTACCAAATGGAGCTTATGACTTTATTAAGACCTCTTATTGCCCCAATACCGGCTTTTCAATTATCACTGGCTTAAAAATGGGACCTGGTGGTAGACTATTTTATACACGTAAAGAAAAAAGTATATATGTTGTTCCCGCCGGTGGTGGGGCAAAGAGCGAGTTTGTTAAAGTTAAGAGTAAAGTCACCGATATAGACTTCGATCAAAACGGTACTTTATTTGCCGCAGGCACAGACTCGATTTATGCCGTCAATACCACTGGAACACCAAACAGTAAGGGTGTTGCTGAGTATAAGGATTTTGCTATTGTATCAACTCGAGTATATGACAATCACGTATACGTTGCCGGAACTTATAAAGGGACTGATCTTTTGATTGCAAAAAAAGGTATTTGGCGTAATGAAATACTAGATCAGGATGGTACTTTGGGATCTCGCGAAGAAGTATATGATTGGACTGATTATGTTGGTGATAATGGTCCAGATATACTTTCTATTACTTTCGATGAAGATGGCGATATATATATTAGTGCTAAAGAAACATATGTATTCTCTGGCGAAACCAGTACTTATGTTAAAACGGCAGCAATCTCAATTTTACACATGGATACTCAGGATATTGAACCATTTTATCATCAAGTATTATCTCCACCGGCCACTTATATGTCTTGGAGTGATCAAAATTATATCTATTTGGTGCGTCTGACTGAAATAGAGACGGCAACTGGCGCTCCTACGATTCGGATTATAAGAGCGCAAGTAGACAAACATGGTGCACCATATTATGGCCGCCAATTATAAAGGGATTTAGGATCAAATTTCCTATATGTATGGGAATTAGCAAGTTGAAGTTAAGTTAAACAAACGAAAGGAGACTTTAATGAAAAAGTTGCTAATCTTTTCACTGTTGCTGATGGTTCTCGTGAACTTCTCATGGGCTCAGGTCTGGACATGGGAATCAGATTTTGCGGAGAATACACAGCCACACGGAGTCGTCATCGACAATGCTGGCAAAATCTGGATCGGTTATTATGGCGTGACAGATTCAGTTGTAAAAGCCGGGGGAACGGCGTATGTAAAAACCGCACCTATCTGGATTTATGACAGTGCAACTGACACTGAACCCACCAAGTTAAACACTTTTACACTTGATGGTGTAGCGGACACCCTTTGGGACAACTGCCGCGGTTTGTCACTGGATAATAATGGTAATGTATTATGGGTCGGTAACGCAAAGTTAATTCAGTTCAACTACCAGACATTGGCAGGTATGAATAAATATATTTATCCGATTGCCGGCTCGCTCACCAACGGCGCCGTCGATGAGAATGGATATATATTTATCGGCAGAGTAGGTGCGGGCGGACCTCTTGTTATTTTGGATGAGGATTTTGAAGTGGCTGGATATGTCACCGATACGCTCAAAACACTCCAAAGATCTTTACTTGTTTCCGCGGACGGGTTGGATGTTTATGTTCCCACCATTTATTCCGGAGTTAATGGCATTAGACATTTTCATGGCGCCGACGGCCCGGGTGGCGATTATGTACTGGTTGATACGATTGGAACCGTATTCAACGAAGATGGTACCGTTGCTAACAATATGTGGGGACAGGCTGCTGATTGGGATGCTAACGGTCTGATGTGGGTCGGAACGTACTGGGATGTCGGTGTTCATGACTTCACGGGCTGGTACGCTCTCGATCCGACTCAGGATTGGGCTGTCGTTGATACGATCGGTCATAGCCTTGGTACATTTGCAGCTGGTGGCCCCGTAGGCGGCGGCGCTTATTATTCTCCACGCCATCTCGCTTTTTCGGCTGATGGCAAGACAGCTTTTGCAAACGATTTTGACGGTGGCGTAACCATGATATTCACGAATGCCGATCCTAAAGGTCCCGGCAGCACGCCGATACCGTTAGCTGAATTGGTTGTTCTGACCGGTATTAAAGGTGATAACGGACAGAATGTCATCGCCTTTGATTTCAAACTCAACCGGAACTTCCCGAATCCGTTTAATCCGAGCACAACCATTCCTTTCGAGCTCAACAATGGCAGTATGGTAAAACTGACCATATACGATATGCTCGGACGCGAAGTAGCAACTCTGGTCAAAGAGAGACTGAACGCTGGTATGCACAGCTATAAGTTCGATGCCAGTGGGTATGCTACCGGTACCTATATTTATTGTCTGGAAGTCAATGGACAGCAAGTATCCAAGAGCATGCTCTATCTGAAGTAATCGAAACTTCCGGATATTTTGTAAAAAGGGGTCGCTGTGTCGGCCCCTTTTTTATCCTATTTTCAAGATACCCAGATCAACGTATCCACCAGGTGAACAGCATCTGTTTATTGATAAAAGGTTGAGTTAACTTGTCGGGGGTCAGGGGTAGTTAATTACTAACCTTATGAAGATTCAAAACCTTCGCAAGGTTTGGTCTTACTCTAAATTTCCACAATACAGCGACCGTATTTCGGAACGATCCGTTTGAGTTTCATGCAGTATAAGCCAATGAATGTTCGGCAGGAGAGGGAACCGTCAGATAATTTATCCGGAAATTCGGCATGTTCACAGTTGAGATCGCAGTATTTCATAAGTTTATATTTCCACTAAATGTCCTATTCAATAAAATCTTCATATACACGCTTCCCAAAATAGCGATATCCTTTTTCTTCAAGTGGTGTTCCAGACAATATACTGTGAATAAACCCGTTTCGTTCGACCTGTTCCGTGTGATAAATGCCCTGGTCGGGATTGTGTTTCAGGATGAATTGGACACGCCCGTCTAGAGTATTATACCATATCAAACTGTCCAGATCAACTACTGAAAAATCAAAGGACTGTTCGAGATTACTGATCATCATTTTGCTACGGTACCAGGTTCCGCCGGTGGCACTGACAAAGGATTTACCCTTATATAATGCGATACTGTCATTATAGGCATAAACCGTTAGAAAGTGCTTATCGGATTCCAGTAACCAATCCGCCAGTTTTTCACCATGCCGGAGACTGTCTTCATAACCGTAATTGCTGTCGATGAAGGAGATTCGTTCGACTATTTCTGGAATGGTGTCAGTATCATTCAGATACCCAAATATAAAACTGCCGCCGCCACTATGACTATTCAGTGCAATTTTCAAATCTTCATTTGGGAAATATGAAGCAACTGAATCCACAATGCTATGAATTAATTCGGAATTGTTTGGATATTTCCGACGCCAGGCCGGCCAGCTTTTTAGGTCATTTTCAAGATATGCGACCACAATATTCCGGTTTTTGATTTGTTTTCTGAGAAACCGGGTCTGGGCGCCGATATGTTGAATATCGTAATGCCAATCGTCGCCTTCCGCTAATTTCTTGCCAATTGTCCATTCGGTACTGTTGCCGTTTGGCAAAGCATAGAAGATGAGAAGAGTGGAGAGATTGTTATTCATTTTTGGAACATCAATGGTGATTTTGACATTATCCGGATAATAAAAACAGACTGTGCTTTCCGATTGTTTTTCACAAGATAGATATATAATAATCGACAAACAGATAACAATTATAGATTTTAAATTTTTGGCTCTTCTGGAATAAGTGTGGACTATGTCTAAATAATCTGATATACTTCTCCTCTAAAAATGATTAAGGAGGAGATTCATGAGAGAGAAAGAGATACTAAAAAAGATGGTAGCCATACCTCAATACAGCGTAAAG
>JAHJGX010000209.1 GCA_018824205.1 bacterium | reverse complement strand
ATGCATTTTTATGCTAAAAAGCAAGATATAAATAACTGTATAAACAATCTGTTAGATACTTTTTCAGGAAGCCCTAATTAATCAACACCTTAAATCCTATAAGCATAAATGTTAAATTGTGTATCCATACTGGCATTATTCCCTAACTTAGTGTTTATAAAAGGGCATTTCCGATCATTAACATTTTCAAGAAAATATCGGAAACCATTTTTTTCCAGGATACTCAGAATTACACTAAGTTGTTGCGGTTGATTATTGAAAGTATGATACTCAATAAACAGTTTGTCAATTTTGGTTAGAACCGGAATACAGTCTTTTATAACTTCAGTCTCCGCTCCTTCAATGTCCATTTTTAACAAGTCAATTTTATCTTCCCGGGCAATTAAATCTCTGAGTCTGACAGATTCAATTTTTTCCTTATTTCCATTCGTGAATATGGAACTTGCGTCAGCCATATCCATTGAAAAATCCACACCGTTGTCGTCGATCCAGACGGCTTTGTTTATGACTTCAACATTTCTGATATTATTCCGAGCAATATTTGATTCCAAAATGGAAGCAATCTGCGGGTTAGCCTCAAATGCTTTAACTGTTGCCCCTTTGTACAATTTGGAAAAATATAGTACGCTCACGCCAATATTCGCGCCACAATCAAAAATGAGCGGCTTATCTGAACCAACTTTAAACTTGTAGTCCTCTTCGACAAATATATCCTTGTACTGTGGGATAAATGAACGACAATCCGGCACTTCGAATTGGACATTTGAGAATTTGATTTTGTATAGACGATATCTGGGTTTGTCACCATAAAACAATGCAAGTCGGAGATATTCCCGATAATTAGAATTGGTAACAAACTTAAATAGATTTTTCGCAGTAATTTGAATAAATAACTTCACTTATATCCCATAATAAAGTTTATCAATTTTCTAAAAAAGGATTGATGAAGAACCTTTCGTGTATTGTGCAAAATGTTGATGTTCGAGGAAGAAACTAAACCACCACTTGATTTTATGAATAAAATTTCTTGTAAGATTTATTTGATCTCCTTCCGAAGGACCAGTGATATCAAAAATCATAAATTGGGCATCGACACCTTGTATTATGAATGATTTACATAAGTATTGGGAAGCAATTGCTGCGCCGCCGGTTTGATATGACTTATTGATGATCAATATTTTCATTGCATTTCAAACAAATCATTCACAGTTTACTGCGAATTTTGGTTTTAAAAAATTTCTTTTTATAAATCTCCATATTAATTGAAGAATGGATTTATGAAGAAATTTTCGATAATAATATTTATCTGCTTCATTATTTCGTTCAACAACTCTGCAATGTTTTAGTGGTAAAATCGAATAAACTTCCAAATTTAGTGCGGAAAAATATTGGTCATTTGTATGAGTGGCATCTTCTCCAAATCCAATATTTGAAACTAAATTAACATTGGGATTAATACATAATCCACTATTTCGCCAGATATGAAATGAAAATTGATAATCCCACGCATCGTACCCCCGTTTTTTCATACTTAAGAATTTATCGATCCACATTTGTTGTTCATTCCAATTTGAAAAATAGGGAGTAATTACTTTCCTAAACTCAGTCAACGAGAAATTATCAAGATAGAAATCATAATTCATCCATGCTCTCCTCCATGATGCCCAACCCCAAGTATTTGAATAAGCAGTAAAATAATATGAAGCAGCTCCCCTAATTAGACCATCCTGAAAGTTATTACCAGAAATAACCATTATCTTTTCGTTTTCTTGATAATAATGCAACATTTCACAGCAATAGTCAAAAAAATCAGGATGAGGTAAACAATCATCTTCCAAAATGATCCCTTGTTCAACGTTGTCAAAAAACCATGAAATTGCTTTAGCCGGTCCTTTCCCACAGCCTAGATTTTTATTATTAAATAATGTTTGAACATTACAATCCCAATCAATTTGATCAATGATGCTATTTCTTACTTTCTGGCATTTCTCATATTCACCGGGAACACTAGATCGTGGACCGTCGGCTGCAATGTATAAGTATTTTGGTTTTTTCAAACGAATTTTTCCGAACACAAATTGTGCTGTTTCTAGCCTATTGAAAACAATTAATAAAATGGGAGTATAAAATTGACTCATACAAGATTCTTATTCATAAAAATGCAATTTAACCGTGTAATTCCAAAAACAATATATCCTTTAGAATGTAAATATTGGTACAATTCATTTTGTGCGGATTCATCAATGCTCATTTGACATTCAACAATAATAAAATCGGGCCTGAATCGATCCCAATCATTTGATTTTAAGACAAACAAATCCAGCCCTTCAACATCAACCGATAAAATATCAATCTTTTGATCTTTAGGCAGATATTTATCCAATATATGGGATAAAGGAAAGGTTGGAATTTCGATTTTATCAATAACATAATATTTATCTCCAACTCTTT
Source organism: bacterium (assembly GCA_018824205.1). Lineage (GTDB taxonomy): Bacteria > Fidelibacterota > UBA2242 > UBA2242 > UBA2242 > B118-G9. The sequence goes on along the minus strand of JAHJGX010000209.1, from coordinate 2,420 downwards.
TTTTGCGATCAGCAACTAATTCATTACTAAAAGTATTCAGGGCATCATCGTTATAAATATTAAAAACAGCAGGTGCTCCATTGCCAACCGCTAGTTTCAAATTAAAATCTCTTTTACGAAATCGATGAAATGCTTTGAATAATGAAGGAGTTGGTTCAATATTTATTCCTTTCCAACCCTTACGATAAAAAAATGCTGTATTGGAAAATCTAAAAGGATGATGTGCGCCAACATCAACGTAGAATCCTTTATATCCTTTTTTCCCATCATAAAACGATGCTAAAATCATATCTTCTCCGCCCTGGGAATAAGAAGCTTTTTTATAAAGCAATGTAGGAAGAAAACAATGAATTATGTTAAAAATTAATTTTTTTGCATTCATAGCATAAAACTGTTAATCATAAAATTCAATTCTTTCGGAGTGGATAATTCTTTTTTCTTTGGGGGGGATTTTCAAATAATCACCATAAATATTTTGTAAATATAAATGAGGATCATTCGGGGCATTAAATGTATAGCCTTCAAATACTATAGTTTGACATGGGAAAATATATTTAAAATAATAAGTATGCTGATAATAAAATGGAGCTCCGCATCCAGTAAAATATTTTTTAGTTGGAATAATGAAAGATAGAAATCTAATTATCATGATAAGACATTTTGCAAATGGTAACAGTAATATTCCTGAAATATATTTCCATTTACTGGGGTAAAATTTCTTATATCTTCGATATACATTTCCATAAATATATTCTATAAATGTTTTCATTTTTTTTGAAAACAATTTCTCTAAGGGAAAGATATCAATATACAGACCATGTTCTTTAATACCTCTGTTACGCATAATTGGATCATCAAGGAAAGAATTTCTATCTCTGACTTTAGCAAATTTCAAGAAGTAATTGTTATCAGTAGTTTCATCCTGAAAAACCAGATTTTCGGGAAGCTCATCCATAAGCAATTTGCACAATTTTACATAATCTTTCCTGGGAATTGAAATATCAAGATCATCATCCCAGGGGATAAATCCACCATGCCTTACCGCTCCAAGCAAAGTGCCATAATCTAACCAATATTGAATATTATGTTTTTTACAGATTATATCTACTTCTATCAAAATGTCCAAAATTCTCAACTGCGCTTTTCGCAGCTTAGTGCCCTTCCCATTATAAACTGAAAAATTCTCTTCCATTATGTTTTGAATTATTTTTTCCGGGCTATAACCCTGATAAATGTTTGATCTTCGCCTTTATATGGGGCAAAACCTTTAGCTTCTTCTGCATAATCAATAAAAAATCCAATATCTGAAAGATTCTTACAAAAGTTATTAAAATTTAGAAATCGTCGATAATGTTCATCGTATATATATGCATTCTTTTCTCCAATAACAGGCTCACCTTTCCCAAATATTTCATTTCCATGCCCACGTACTTCAACACATAATATTCCGTTTGGATTTAAATTCGTAAATGACCAAATTAGTGTTTTTCTTTCTTCCTTTTCGGTTATTGAGTGTAAAGTAAAACGTGAATATATAATGTCAAAGCTTTCATTATTATCCAAGTTTGTAAAATCACCACATAGAAACCGAACATTTTTAGGGTTACTAAATCTGTTTTTCAAAAATTCTATTTCATTTTCACACTGGTCAATTGCCAGTACATCTATCCCTTCGTTTGCAAAAAAAATGGCATCTCTTCCATTACCACATCCAAGTTCTATTAATGATTTGCCTTCTTTGAAAAAATTATCAGCAATATATTTTGCAAATAATGAAGGCTTTAAGTCGGCATTTTGCCTGAGATATAATGATTCCCAATAATTTTTATTCACAATAGATAGTTTTCCATTTATTAATAATAGCTTGTCTTTATTTACATCCTTCTTGAGAAATATTTTTCTTCAAACGGTCTTCAATAAAACTCAGGAATGGATACGAGTACCAGGGAATTGGCTGACCGTTTTTATTGACAGGCATTTTCTTTTCGGCACTTTGAAACCATCCGATATCGACCAGATATCCTCGATGTCTGAGTGATAAAAGGGTTCGCAGATTGCGTGGTCGAAACAGTAAGCTCAATAGTATTTGAATTTTTTCCATCATTTTCTGAATTTAATATGGAATAGGTTAATAAATAAAATCGACTTGATCATCATACTGATCTGTTTTTGTGTTTTGGGAATGAAAACAATAAAAAAGGTTGCACAAGAATAGGATACAACGGTTGCAACAGCAGCGCCAATAACGCCCATTCGGGGAATTAAAATAATATTTAAAACAATATTCAAGACCATTCCGGAAATCGTCCGGACTAATGAAATCCTGGTATAGTTTTCCGCTATCAGATACTGACTATTCGCTGTTCCGAGAAATACCGGTACACCCGCCCAGATATAAATTGTCAGAACCAATGAAGCTT
>JAHJGX010000208.1 GCA_018824205.1 bacterium | reverse complement strand
CTGAAGACGCCTCGCCGTTTTCACTATACAAATCCTATTCCCGGTTTGGAACGCACTCCAAAGACATCGCCAAATTAATCCCTGGCGATATCGACGTTTTCCTGGTTTCCGCACTCTTCAGCACCTATATAAATGAAGCCCTGGAAGTCATTACGCTCATTCGGCAAAAAAAGGAGCGGGCAAGCATCATAGCCGGTGGTTCCGGGGCAATGTTTCACGCGGATGAGTTCTTTAACGCCGGTACCGATTTCATATCATTCCCGGAAATCATAATAATGATCGGCTGTGAGGTATGCGGAATAGTCCTGAATCCAATGTTTTTTCCGGGGCAACGGCACTATTTGTTAGAATTTCTCCGTCGCAAAGGCAACAATCAAAAACTCGTTTCAAAGATCCTTGAAGCGTTCAAATCGGGCGGCCCGAAGCCGCTTCATCATTGCCACTATTTGAAGATATGCTAAATTGAAAAAAAAGACTTAAATACAAGAAAAAAATTATTCAGTACCAGGATTCAAATACAGCTAATCACCTGTAAATCCCGAAAAGTTATAGCCCCGGTCCAGGAACTTCCGTTTATTGTCTTTGAAGAAAACTTGAATCTGTTCCACCGGTACAATATGGGTGACGCCATAATTGATGTTGGCTTTATAATCAACAAAGAGCTCGCCGCTGTAAGGAAAAGTCAGGTCGTATTTTGACTGATCAAAGGTAGTCGAAGGACGGATAACGTACTCATATTCCGCTGCCGCCGATCGGGCTATCCCGACAAACTCAAAGTTAGGGACCCCGTCTTTGACCGCCAGAACCAGTCCGCCGCTGCAGCCCCGGTTAAACAGCGCATCGATGATAAACTCTCCGGTTTTGCTGCGATTCGGATCGCTGACGATTCCCCGGGTAATCAGCTTGTACCCCCTCGGAAACCCCAACAAATAGACAAAGCTGCCCCATTCGAGTTTTTTGGCACTGCCAAAAGGATAATCAAACACCGGCACCATCGGTACATCGGTACCCGAAAGATTGCCACCCAGCAGAGCAATATCATTGGCATCGTCGGTAGCAAGAACTTCAAGCTCCGGAATTTTCCACAGGTCGGTGACATAATTGGATTGCCGTTCTTTTACAGCGACCGATTGAATAAACATACTCGGTCTGCCGTCTGACAGTGTGAAATAACTGATAATAGTATCCGGAAAACTGACTACATGAGCGCAGGTCAGAAGCGCCAGCCGCTGACCTGCATGGAAAATGATTGTAGCGGTTCCGGATGTTGAATTATTAAAAAAGATATGACCAGTGGCGCTATTTTTGATGATTTCAGGGGTCAGGTTTCGGCGCAATATCTGGCTGGCATCATCAAAAATATAACTTTTATAATAGGCAATTGAATTGACCATTTTCACGGTATCGCCGATCCGTTTCAATTCTTTGGAACAGTTCCTGTAGGGAAATTCCGTGTCGTAGGCGCCGTCATTAAGAGCAGGGTACGCAGTCTGGTAAATCTGGCGGGTGCATGCAGTAAAACCTGCAATCCAGAGAATCAATAAGACAATACCGGTTTTTTTTACCATGTTCATTCCTTCCCGACCACGTTTTCCCTGGTTGTTTTCAACTTCAACTACCGGTCAGCGACAGCGGGCAGATACACGGTAAAAACCGTACCCTGCCCAATTGTGGATTCCACCGCTATATATCCATCGTGTTTTTGGATGATGGCAAAACTGATCGCCAGGCCTAAACCGCTGCCCTTTTTTTTGGTGGTAAAATAGGGGTCAAAGATTTTTACCATCTGGTCCCGGTGAATACCAATTCCCTGATCTTTGATCCTGATTCTGACGTATCGATGTTCTGGATTTAAAACATCGGGAAGTCCTTTATTAGATTCAATATTGCTGCATTGAAGTTCTATCACGCCACCGCCCGGCATAGCCTGATCGGCATTAATTATCAAGTTACTGAATACCTGGCCGAGCAGGTCTTTATCGGCATTTACCGCCCACAAGTTTTCAGGTATATCAACGGTATAATTCACATTGCTGGTGCTCAGCAGTAAATCTGCCAGTTCATTCAGAAATTCCGGGATTTCGATATATTCCTTATTCGGTTCAATTCCTTTTGTAAATGTCAGTAACTGTTTTGTCACCGTGCCGGCTTTTTGGGAAGCGCCATAAATCTTGCTGATGTATTTCGAAATGTCTTTCCCGTCGGCAAAGGCCAATTCGATGAGTTTTAAATTCCCATCAATAATAGACAGGTGATTGTTAAAGTCATGGGCTATTCCGCCGGCCATTATTTCAATGGTTTCAAGCTTCTGAAGCCGGGTTTTTTCGATTTGTATTTTCCGTAGTTCCGTAATGTCCCGCAACGTTATCAGGCGCCCCAGAAAAACACTATTATCCTTGTACAATGGTTGTATCTGCAAATTAAAAAAGAGCGTGTCCCCGGAATTATCAATCTGGATTTCCGTATGCAGCTTCATCACATCAATATACCGTTCCAGCAGGGTCACATTACCGCTCCAAACATTGGTAATCAATTCTCCAATGACATTCTCCTCTTGAATATTCAGCATTTTCCGGCAGGCCGGGTTCAGGTCTACAATCCGGTTGTTTCCATCCAGGATCAGTAAACCCTCTTCAGTCCCTTCGATCAGGGCTTTGCGGGCGATTGGCACAATGCTTAGCAATCGGAAAAAATACAATCCGACGCCCACCAGAATTCCCGATAATCCCAATAAAAAGGGTGTGAAATCCAGCCCCGGAATATTAACTAACTTAAAAACATACACAGCATTTCCCAGCCACGGAAACAAAACTCCGGCCAGTAAAAAAAATGCTTGCCGACGATAAAAAGACGATGCATGTAATACAGTACTAACGATAATCAAAGAGCCGATTAATAATAAAAAATACGTATAAACTATCAACACCCAGAACACAGGCCCGTAATGAACATATTGAAGAAGAATATCTCCGGCCTGATAAAAGTCATAATCCCGCCAGATGAGCCAGTGTAACTCATTTGTCCACGCCAGCAGCAACGTAATCAACGGTACAATCAAAACAATCGCGATTCGAATGGGCGACATCCATTTCTTTTCCCCGGAGTATTGAAACGAAAACCACAACCAACCGGGGGCAACCAGAACAATCCCGATATAACTAATTTTATCAAACAATACTTTAACCGATGGATTCAATGACAACAACCACATCATATACGCAACCTGCCAGAGGGTTACTGCTCCCATTAGTACAATAAACGCAGACGAACCGGTCGTCTCCTGATGCCGGATTGCGTACATCAGCACCAGCAGACACACCACAATCGCGGCAACCATCGGAACAAAATAGGGCGTTACAATCAGAGACATTGATAAGTCCTCAAAATCTTACTAATCACTCTGAATAAATTGCTCGCCATTTTGTCATTTCTTAATGTTTTTAATATATACGAAAAATACACCTATTTTACAATCAATCAATTGAGATAGGACACAAATATTCTGTTAAACGTTGTCTGTTTGTTCAGAGGTATACGACAATCCGGAGTGCTTAGTATCCAAATCCGCTGCTGCGGCCGCCGTGCTCTTCGTATTTTAAATCCCGAAGCATCGGCGATTTTACATTTATAGTCAGGTTATACTGGCTGGCGTAGCTGTATTTGCTGGGCGTCCAGTTGAAACTCAGCTGCCAGCAATGCAGATCCCGGGTAATCTGGAATCTCTGGGAAACCATCGTTTTTTGCATCAGATCAAAACTGGCATTCCAGCCGATTTTCCACTTGGAATTCAGATTCAGTTTGACATTTGCCGTCATAAAAAAGGATTCATTCTTTTTCGCCGGATCTGATTTTGACAAACTGTAGCGTAAGCTGAAATTGGCGCTCCACAATTCGTTGCCCTGCGACCGCTCGGAAAACCGGTCCGGCCGTTCATCGTCAGTGTCAACAGTCCCCAGGAGATCATTTTCAATATCCGTGGTATCCGGTTCATCGCCTTCCATCTTTTTTATCCCAAAGCGGCGCCCGGAAAACGCAAATCCCGTGGAAGCGCTCACATTGGTCAGGCGCGGTATCGGAATACCGTGCCATTCATCGTTCCATTCTCTACTCCGGTACGCATAGAAATTATGACTGGCGCTGATATTCAACGCCAGATTCTTTGACAGTTGGGTGCGGATCGATGTACTGATTGGCGACCAGCGCAGACTGTCG
>JAHJGX010000207.1 GCA_018824205.1 bacterium | reverse complement strand
TAAGGTACAAGCAAATAATACATATGTATGGTCACTACATTCACACTTGCAAAACCCCAATTCAATAATAACAATATGTTACGAGTTTAGATATTAAAATATTAAACACTTTTTCCTGTTCTGTGTTAAACTTGGGTTAACATCATTGGCCGTCATAGTAGAAGCCAGGTACCAGGCAGTCCGGCAATTAACACCTTTTGATCCGAAAGTAATAGGCAATCAGTTTACCTTATTAAACAACATTTATTTCCAAAGCGAATCTGAATACATCAAAAAAGACCACTACTATTTTCAGGGGGTAGCGGCAATATTTAATATTCTATACAAATCCCGATTCCCAAATATATTTAAAACACTTCAAACTCCGTACAACCACTCTATAGCATCTGTTGTTTCTTCTTTTGATGGGCGTGAAAGTAAGCACACTCATAAGATAAAAACCATCTTTGATGGTATATTTTGTGCAATTTCAGAAGAAAAACGAGGAATAATTTCTGAAGAACTTATTCCTTATCTTCCTGACCTTTGGGAACGTGTAAAGGAACTTATAGAACAGAAAAAAGATAAAAAAGAGGATTAATATTCCTCTTTTACCCCCTTTCCACCGTCACAGAAAAAAGAGTTCGTTGAGACCGCCGTCGGCCCCGTAAAAATCAATCAAGTTACGTCATATAGAATTCTGGGAGCCTGTCAGGCAGGATGCCAGATGTAGGAACTTATTAAGTAGATTGGTCAGGAATGAGATTCTGGCATTTTTGAAAATTGATTACTCGGGTTTCAAAAAGTGAAATGGATAATTTGATACAATTAATTATATTATGTTCAGGTGATAGATGGATTACATTCAGAGAAATAAGAGTTAAATGAATAATAAGCATCATCGAAATTGTTACACTTTTAATCTGCTTATCCTGACCGGTCTATTTATATCCGCCAAACTCCTGGCTTCAGGGCAGATATATTTTAGTTCATCAAATCTCCCGATTGTACAAATCGACACCTATGGTCAGGAAATACAATATAATGAATATACCGTTGCAGATATGAAAATTATCTGGAATGGCGATGATGAACGTAATTATCAGGATAATCCTCCGAATGATTATGATGGAAAAATTGAAATAAAGACGAGAGGTCACTCTTCTTATTGGCTTTTCCCTAAAAAACAGTACCGTATAGAAACGCAAGATTCCCTGGGAAATAATCTGAATGTGTCTTTGTTAGGGCTTCCGGCCGAAAATGATTGGATTCTATTTGGGCCCTACTCTGATAAAAGTCTTATCAGGAATGTTTTAGTATATACCCTGGCGGCTGAGATTAATGACTATGCTCCCAGAACAAAATTCTGTGAATTAATCTTGAATGGTGATTATCTGGGCGTATATGTACTCACTGAAAAAATTAAAAGAGATGATAATCGTGTCGATATCACAAAATTGCATCCGGAAGAAAATAGTGAACCGGAAATTACCGGTGGATATATTTTTAAAAGAGACCGGGTAGATGTTGGAGATGTTGCTGTCAGGCTGAATACCGGTTTGGAATTTGTTATTACCGAGCCTGGCGCAGATGATATTTCTTCATCTCAAAAGAACTGGCTAAAAAAATATTTAAATGATTTTGAATCAGCATTATATAATTCGAATGGTAATTATAGAGATTATATTGATGTACTTACCTTTGTGGATAATTTCCTGATTGTTGAATTTACCAAGAATATAGATGGCTACCGACTGTCAACATATTTTCACAAAGACAGAAATGAGAAGATGAAAGCCGGCCCGGTCTGGGATTATAATTTATCCCTTGGTAATGCGGATTATAATAATGGATGGACAGCTGAAGGATGGTATTATCCGCTTATGGGACCTCAGGATGTATATTGGTTTGACGATCTTATAAATGATCCCGGGTTCAATAATCTATGCGCAACAAGGTGGCAGGAACTCCGGCAGAATACCTTAAACATTCCCCATATTTTTTCTTTAATAGATGATTGGACTGAATTACTGAACGAATCACAGGAACGTAACTTTTCACGATGGCTCATACTCGGATTGTATATCTGGCCTAATCCCGGATATCCGGAATCAGGTAGTTATGGATATCCTTCACCGACCAGTGGAGCGCCTGAAAGTTGGAGAGGAGAAATTGAATATCTTAAGGATTTTATTTCGGGAAGAGCTCAATGGATGGACGAACAGTTTGGAGTAAAGTTTTCAGAATTACATTTAGATATACGGGGAAACGGGTGGGGCAAGATTATTTATAAAGATAAACTAATATCAGACTATTTTCATGTTGGAGTTTTTCCCACAGATTCGCTATTGTCAATTAGGGCAGAACCAGCTTCTGGGTACCGATTTATCCGGTGGGAAGAGAGTAATCTGGGGAATGAATCCATCAATTTAATAAGTAAAGGCGCTATCTGGAAATATTTGGATAACGGAACTGACCAGGGGACGAACTGGAAAGAATTAACTTTTATTGATTCACTATGGAATGAAGGCGCTGCGGAACTGGGTTATGGGGATGGGGATGAAGCTACGGTGATTTCCTATGGTCCTAATTCTAATCAGAAATATATTACTACCTACTTCAGGAAAACCATTACAATATCTGATGTTGATAATACTAATAAATTAACTTTGGAATTGCTTCAAGATGATGGAGCGATAGTCTATCTTAATGGGAATGAGGTAGTCCGCTCAAATATGCCTGGAGGTGTAATTTCTTATAATACTCTCACACCTGACTACGTATCAGGGGAGAACGAAAAAATATTCCATAATTATTCCATTAATCCTGATTATTTGCTGGAAGGAAATAATGTAATCGCAGTGGAAGTCCATCAGGCGACACTGTCTAGCTCTGATCTCAGTTTTGACTTCAGATTATCGGCAGAAAAAATCATGAGGAACGAGACTGAAATAATCGGTACGGATCGTGAATTATGCTACATTCTGACAAATGATAACTCATTAATAACGGCAGTCTTTGAACCGGATGAAACAAATACCGCTTCTATTCTAATTAATGAAATATTAGCCAGCAATGATTCTGGTAATATTGATAATTTTGGTGAATATGAGGACTGGATTGAAATTTATAATTGTGGTGATTTACCTTTTGATATTGGCGGTCTTTATTTTTCCGATGATTTGGAGAACCCGAAATTATATCAGATACCCGCTAATGTATCTCAATTGACGACTGTCAAGCCCGATAGTTTTTTGATTTTATGGGTTGATAGTGACCCGTCTCAGGGCGCTTTACATTTGAATTTTAAATTGGATAAGTCCGGAGAATCCTTAAGTATAGCCGGTATTAGCAATGGTGAAATAAATTATATTGATTTGCTATATTATCCGAAACAGAATACAAACATCTCATATGGCCGTTTTCCCGATGGCAGTAATAATTGGAGTAATTTTTCTGTACCTACTCCCGGATATAGCAATAGACCTGCACTAACAAATTATCGGCATTCCGGTTTGCCGCACTGCTTTGCCCTTGAACAGAATTATCCAAATCCTTTTAACCAGCGCACTAATATTTCCTTTCAGTTACCCCATACTACCCATGTGAATATTAGTATATATAATATGTTAGGGCAGTTAGTAAAAACCCTTGTAAATGGAAATAAAGAGGCGGGATTTTATACCGTTAATTGGGAAGCGGCTGGTGTAAGCTCCGGTTTGTACTTGTATAAAATTCAAGCCGGCGATTTCTCGGAAATTAAAAAGTGCCTATTTATGAAATAGAGAAACGTTTTAATCAAAGAAGCCCTCCGGGCTTGCATCGAGAGAGGTTCATTGTTAACAGGAAGTGTATAAAGAAGGTGTATAAGTTAAAACATGGTTTTGGCAAAATAGTCGAACGAATATTTAACAATAAATTAACCGGGCTATAACTGATTATCATTTTAATAATATTCAGGTTGGAACATTAATTGTCATCGATTATATTCAAAAGCATGGATTATATGAACACGTACTAATATGAATAAAATGATCATGAATAATAAACAGGCTGAAGACTTGATCGTATTTCTCGAAATTAAACAGAAGGAAGAAAATATCATTAGTGAGAACCGGGCACCGGTTTATATCGAGATATCAAATAATTTCTGATATGGGAAATATTGATAAACACGTTCTGAGTGATGGAAAGTTTCCAAATGCCCGCAGCATACAAGAAAGTTTACCCGATTTATTATGAGACAGCGACAATTAATTAAAATCCTTTTTTGCTTTACTCTATTTACATCAGGATTTGCTCAAAACATAGTAATCAATGAGCTTATGTCCTCTAATCTATCAACTATTGCAGATGAAGACGGCGATTATCCAGACTGGATCGAATTATATAATGCTGGTATAACGACTGTTAATCTTCAGAATTACGGTTTAACTGATAATTTAACTGATACTTTTAAGTGGATATTCCCGGATATAAATATATTACCAAACGACTATCTTCTGCTTTTTGCATCGGAGAAAAACAGATTAGATCACATTATTCATATCGAGACTATAATAGATTGGCATGATAACTGGAATTATTTTATAGGAAATTCCGAGCCGCCTGCTGACTGGCGGGAGATATCTTTTGATGATTCAGAATGGTTAGTTGGTGCAAGCGGTTTTGGTTATGGTGATGACGATGACGCCACCGTTGTTGGTGCCACTTCGCCAATCTCGGTTTTGATCAGAAAAAAATTTACTGCTGAGAATATTAATTCGATTCTCGGTATGCTTTTTCATGTCGATTATGATGATGGGTTTGTGGCTTATCTGAATGGGGCTGAAATTGCCAGGGCAAATGTAGGAACTATTGGAATTCCACCGCCTTATGATACTTTTGCTGATGCCCCTAGAGAGGCTGAAATATATACCGGAGGAAAACCGGAAGAATATCGCATTCAGGATTTTCAGTCGCTTTTGCAGGATGGTGAAAATGTACTAGCTGTACAGGTGCATAATGTCCAGGTGTATTCTTCGGATATGTCACTTATTCCATTTTTAACCCTGGAAATGAATAGCATACCGGAGAATCCTCGTGGACCGGCACCTATATTGGAAATGCCCATACCAAAATTACATACCAATTTTAAATTGAGTTCTTCAGGTGAGCAGTTAGCGTTATTTAATCCGGAGGGAGTTCTTATAGATTCCCTGACTTTCGAACAATTACCGGCGGATTATTCATATGGACGAAAGCCTGATGGTGAGACTGATTGGTATATATTCAATCAGCCGAGTCCCGGTGCAAGTAACAGCACTACCGGATATCAGGGGTATGTCGAAGAACCCGAGTTTTCAATTACCGGTGGGTTTTATTCGGATTTTGTCGATATTTCAATAAATTCACCGGCAGAGGATGTGGAAACATATTATACTCTTGACGGTTCGACGCCGACTGAATCATCATACATATATACAACACCGATTCATCTTGAATCGACCACTGTTTTACGCGCCAGTTGTTTTAAAGATGGATATTTACAAAGCAAGACAATAACTCAAAGTTATTTAATTAATACTGACTTTTCATTGCCTGTTATTTCTCTTGTAACGGATTCTGGGAATTTCTTTGATACTGAGATTGGTATTTATGTTTTTGGAAATGATGCTGATACAGTCAACTATCCATATTGGGGTTCAAATTTCTGGGAAGACTGGGAAAGACCCGTTCATGTAGAATTATATGAACCGGATGGGCAACAGGGATTCAGTATTGATGCCGGTATAAAAATCTATGGCTCATGGAGTCGTTTATATCCACAGAAATCTCTGTCTGTTTTTGCCAGGGAACGATACGGTTACAATAAAATCAATTATCAAATCTTCCCCGATTTACCTATAAATGAATATCAGGCTTTTATACTGCGAAATTCCGGTCAGGATTGGGGACACACATTTTTTCGGGATGCCATGATGCAAAGCCTGACAGCTGAAGCTACTGATGTGGATGTTCAGGCGTATCGTCCGGCGATGGTCCTGTTGAATGGAGAAATTTGGGGCATTCATAATATTCGTGAAAAATTTAATGAGCATTATATAGCCTCACATCATGGTGTTGACCCTGACAATATTGATATGATTGAACGGGATAATATTATCATTCACGGTGATCTGGTTCATTATCAGTCTTTGATTGATTTTGTAGAGAATAATGATATAAGTCTTTCAGATAATTACGAATATGTTCGAACTCAAATGGATGTTGAAAATTTTTTGGATTATGCAGCCTCGATTCTTTACTTTGCGCACTCTGACTGGCCCTGGAATAATGTCAAATGTTGGCGTCCAAAAACTAATACTGGTCGGTGGAAATGGATGCTTTTTGATACTGATTACGGTTTTCATTGTGGGCACTTCGAATCCTGGTGGAATACTTTTGATGAGATGCGTAATCAGGATAATAAAGATACCGGGACTACTTTGTTATTTTTCAAATTGATGGACAATGAAAACTGCCGAAATTATTTTATTAATCGCTATGCTGATTTATTGAATACGGTATTTAATTCTGTTCATGTAGTGCAGAGGATTAATGAAATGAAAGCCGGCATTTTACAGGATATGCCATATCATATTCAAAAATGGCAATACAGTTTTATCGGACCGTGGTGGCTTGGTAAGTCTATTGATTCAATGGAAGAGTGGTACAGTCATATTCAGGTTGCAATTGATTTTGGACTTGCCCGGGCGGACTATGTTCGGGAACACATTGTCACAGAATTTAGTTTGCAGGATGGCGGAATTGGTACTTTGATTCTGGACATACTTCCCAATAATAGTGGTAACATCAAAATAAATAGCTATGTAATTAAAACCTACCCCTGGAGCGGTAAATATTTTATACAGGTTCCTATTCAGCTAACTGCCATACCTCGAATAGGTTTCAAGTTCGCCGGTTGGACAGGTATCACTGGACAAGACTCTCAGTCCGTTACCATTAATATCACTGATGACCAACAAATTACAGCATTATTTGAGCCCGATAGTGAATCAACAGAACCAATTGTTATCAATGAAATCAATTATAATTCCTCTTCGGATTTCAATACTGAAGATTGGATTGAGTTTTATAATACAACTGATAATACGATAGATTTGTCCGGTTGGATTTTTCAAGATTCCAATGATAATCACTCTTTTATATTTCCGGCGGGCACTTCCCTTTCGTCTCGTGGATACATAGTTATTTGTAGAGATCACAATGCTTTTACTCAATTATTTCCATCGGTAAGCAATTATTTGGGAGATTTTAATTTCGGGTTAAGCAGTGATGGTGAACTTGTAAGACTTTGCGATGCTCAAGGGAATTTTGTTGATTCTTTGATCTATGGAGTACAATCCTCCTGGCCAACTGAACCGAACGGTAATGGCCCAACTCTGGCTCTCAAGGATCCCTGCTCTGATAACAGTCTCCCGGATAATTGGACGGCATCAGCAAATCATGGTACACCCGGCGAGATAAATGATGTTTACAATGAATTCATAGAAAGTAACGCTGGTAAATTCCCTGAAAGTTATACGTTATATCAAAATTACCCCAATCCTTTTAATTCAATTACAAATATTCGCTATGGAATTCCAGAACGTAGTAATGTAGATATAAAAATATATGATCTTCTAGGTAGAGAAATAATTACGCTTATTTGTAAAGACCAGGATACACGCTATTATAATATCATTTGGGATGCAAAAGATAGATATGGTAATAACGTTACTAGCGGAATATATTTATACAGGATTGTAGCCACATCCGGCGATAGAATGGTTGTAAAAGCAAAAAAACTACTATTATTGCGGTAGTTCTGATGAAATAATATTGACGTAGAAGCATATCAATATCAAAGCCCGACCTAATGGTGGGCTTTTTGTTTTAATCATCTGAAAAAGTCTCGCAAACCCGGCGTAGCGAAGACGGTTTTCCTATATAACAAAAATCCCGCCGGTTCACGACGGGAAATTGGTGTGGCGAGGGACGGAATTGAACCGCCGACACAGGGATTTTCAGTCCCCTATCCTATACTGATTATCAAGGACTTACAGCCTTTAGTGACCAAAAAATGACCAGGCGATAAAAAAGCCCGATTTGTGGTCGGGCTTTATGTTATAATGTTACATTTAGCTTACTTGATCAGCAGCATTTTCTTTACCTGCTGAAAACCTTCTGCCCGGATTTGGTAGAAATAGACTCCCGTACTTACATTTCTTGCGTCCCAATTAACTGAGTAGAATCCCGGTTCCTGTTTCTGGTTTACGGGCCTTTCAACTACTTGCCCATTCATATTGTAAATAGTCAGAGTTACTTGTGATGCTTTTGGTATGTCGTATCGTATGCTTGTGGTTGGATTGAATGGGTTGGGGTAGTTTTGGGCTAAATTGAACTGTTGCTCTGTTGTTGATATCGCTTCTATTACACCGGTCTCGGGATAAAAGAGATCATCCAAATCGAACACCGACGGACTTTGCAGATAGGCCGGGATTGAGACCGTTGAAGTTGCCCACTTCAGTTCACGGGCGGATTCATTATACTGGATACCATGCAGATTCCAGCCAACACCGGCCGCATCGGTTAATATTGTCCAGCTTCTGCTGGGCGAGATATTCACATTATTCTGCAGAGAATCAGCAACACCACTATAGCGATTGCAAGATTCCGGCGTATATAACAGACGAAAATGGTTAGTAGCCAGTAAATTCTCACCCTGCACAACCGTGTTATTTGTCCGCTTCCGGATAATTACACCTTTAACGTTATTACATTCAATAATCATCGGATCTGAATCATTGCCAAGATTTACTACTGTATGAATGATGGCCGCTGCAGAACGATTTCTTTGACGCACGGCATCTAATATGTCATCAGTATCAGAACTTGAATCCAGATTATAATCGCGCATTTCGATACCATTTCGCAAAGTGAATAAGATTGGGTAAAAAAGGCTGTCCGTTATAAACTCGGTTTTATTTCCCACATTCATGAAAGCGCCAATACCGGATTCATTTATCCCGGACAGTGAGCCTAAAAATCCGCTAAAAGCGAGAGAAATCCATCTTTGCTCATCTTCTTCAGCCGGAATATGCACAATCAGCAAGTGGTTTTGGCATAAAGCAAAATGATTATCCCAATCCATCAACCGTGTAATGATAAGTTGACTGGCAAGGGATGTATCCTGCAGTGTGCTTGTGCCCCAACTGGAAATACTGGAGCAACCCAATTTCATTTTCTCTAAACCTTTCGATGTCTGGCTGAGATCCGGCAGGGCAGAACAAATTAATACATCCTCCGCGTCAATATCTCTGCCGATTATCTGGTTACTGAGACTTATACCGTTATCCCTCATTCCCCTAATTAAAGCTTCAGCTTCGCTTCTATATTTGGGTTCGATGCTGTAATATGCCAAAAAGAAATTTCTTAAATTCTGGTATGCCAGCGAGGATCCCTGACAAAGATAATTAACTATGTAATTATCAAAAATATCCTTTATACCTTGACCCACCAAATATCCATGTGCATAACCCCTCTCTGCATGAGTGCCCCAGACTGTTAATACCTGTTTACCATTATTCTCTTCAATTCTACCATTGACTTGCCCGGTGGCATTAATCGTTACAATGAATAAAAAAATAAGCATCGCTTTTTTTTTCATAAATCTCTTCCTTTTAAAATTGTATATATCTAAGGTGTACCCCATTCATTGGACAGTAATTGGTTGAGTTTAAGGTGTATTTCTTCATTTAATAGGGCGTTCTTGTATACAACAATATACTTCACTGGGAGTCTGATAATCAAGCGTACTATGAAATCTTTCCTCATTATAGAATCACAGATATTTACATTTCTGGAAGGGCAGGGCAGAGACAAACATCCGGACTGCCTTTACCTTACCCCAACCGTAAACCATCCCAGCACTGATGAATATGACAGGGTACACCATTTACAGGCATAGCGTTTGACGAACGGGTAAAAACTGCTTCTTCTTCGTACTGGTTTTCGAGATTTATTGCCACAAAAGGGGCATTTGTCTCCCCAGCGCATGCGTATCATGGATATTTACGTCTCCTGAAGGGTAGGGCCACCCGGGCTGCCCGGCTTTGAAGTCAACGTATTTGAATCCGGCTTCTAGTTACTGAACTCTTTTGGGTTGCTTATCAAAGTCCTTTTTAACCTGCTGATCCTGTTTGCTTTTCTTCTGTTTCTGACTCTTGCTTTTATCTTTCTTGCCGCCTTTATCTCCCATCGTTTAAATCCTTTCCTGGTTTAAATCGCCTTGTTGTTAAAACTACGGATTGATGACGACGAAACGTTGTGTTAATCCCTATTTGTTAGGTTTTCACCGTGCTGAACCAACACAATGAGTTTTTGGAAAATACCCATGCCGCAAACGTTTCCCGGTTACTGCGATTTACTGCCATATAATAAGCCCCCCGAGTAACCAATATTCGCGCCACTCGGATCAGACCATAGCGTGGACCAACAGCTTTGCGTTCCCGCCGTGATGGACCCAAAGCCGGGAGAAAAATCAAGATGAAAATCAGGACCGTATGGATCAACCACAACACCCAATTCCTCAGAATACGGCGCTTTATTGCCCGCAATGTGTAACCAAACCGCGTCACATGGTGAATTCCCATTGAGTTCTGCATTAAAATTATTAAATATAAGCGTTCGATCTACAATATAGGCATGTGGCCCAGGATTCCAGTAGGTATCGCTGCCGTTCCAAGTCAGTGAGCCGGATGCGGTCTGATTTGCCCAGTCGACACTCTGCAAATTGAGTATCCACGTTCCACTGACGGGCGAAGTTGCCCCCTCCGCTCCCCCGCTGATTCCAGACCATATTCCACTCCAAATTCCGCATAGTTGTTGCACTTCGTCGTTAAAATTTCTGATGTCTATTGAAACGAAGGTTTTAACGTAGTTCGACGCTTTTGGTGTGTAGATATTTAAGACGAGTGTTGATCCCACAAGGCCGCCGAAACTGCTATCTGTAAAACTAGGGTCGACAGAAACGGTGATTGTGGAAGTACTACCGGCATTCAACGAGCCTTCGCCGTTAGTGTAATCGAGAAAACCTCCGAGCGCACCATCGTCGGCTATGGTATAATTCAAAATGCTTCCTTCCGGACCAACATTGGCAATGGCAAACGAGACTGGACAATTATAGGGTAGTAAAATACTTTTTAAAATGAGAGGAGTTTTGGTACCATCATAAATGGCTCGAATCGAATCAGGAAAATTCATATAATCTGACGAAGGATAAATCGCGACAATTGGCGCGGGTGAAGTTTCATCCGGTTCGGTCGACATATCACAAGATAATTGTAACAACAGAACAATGATGCTTAGTAATAGAAAAAATTGCTGTAATTTCATCCTATCCTCCAAGATTAAAATGCTTATCTAAAAGATCATGAATTATAGTCAAATAGTTTTTCGCACAGTCCGAATGATCTATATCCTAAGATGATGTCGCTGGCTAACATATGTATTAGACGCCTGGTTTATTCCCCATTTTTTTCCTACTAAGCGTCCAGGCTCCATGTGTTTTAACAATTAGTAAGTAGGTAGGGCGGAGCGTTTGATATTGAATGCTTATGGCTTTGCCGTTTTGTACCAATTGGGCGTACAGTCGCCTCGGTGAGCATACTGAAGATACCTATTTTAGTCTTAGATTCAATCAACTCATTAAGAACGATCTCTAGTTCAGAGAACTCGGCCTTATGTTTAGCTAGTGCCAGTTCCCGCAGAGCTTCTGTCTTCCAGATTTCAATCATAAGATACCGCCTTGGATTCTTCATGTCGCGCAACACATTGATGCCTTGGAAGCCCGGACACTGTGCAAACAGCTTACTCCACGCGCCACCTGGACCATACGCTAGCCGGAATTGGTCTTGGGCTTCCTCCTTGACAACGTACTCCCAGATAATTTCGATCATACTGAATCACTTCCTTTATTAACCATTGTTCCCGGACGCCCAAGAACTCGCTACCTAGCATAGTCTATATCACATCATAGATATTTACAATTCCAGAAGAGTAGGGCGGAGCATGCTAATAGCATATGCCTCTTGATTAGTATGCCGGCGTATCCGAGCAGCATGCTGTAAACTTATCCACCTTATTTTGTAGATAACTCAATCTCGCCTTGCTTCTGTGGGTACTTTCCGACAATTCCTGAATAGAAATCTCGAATTATCATAAAATCGGCTTGAATATCACCGGTGGGTTTTATGCTGGGGCCAAGGCCACAGACTTTGTTTCCATAATCAAGATAGGCCATCACAATTGGCACCTCCGCCTTGAGTGCAATATAATAAAACCCTGTTCGCCAACAAGATGTTTTTTTACGCGTTCCTTCCGGGGAAAGACCGATGATTAATTCATCGTATTCATCAAATTTTGCAGCAACTTGATCAACCAAGTTTGTACTCTCTCGCCTGTTAACTGGGATAGCGCCTAAAGAACGCATGAATACTCCTATTGGTCCACGAAATAGCGAATCCTTCCCCATCAAACGGACAGGAATACCTTCCACGGTCATAAACAATAGTGCGATAAAAAAGTCCCAATTTGATGTATGCGGTGCACCGATCAACACATAACGAGATGTAGGTGGTGGTATAACGTGGATGCGCCAACCCGTCAATCGTAAAACAGACCGAGCAATCGCTTGAGCTAGTGTGGATCTTTGAATACTTAAAAGCAAAGACATAAGAAATTTTCCATAATGTTGAGAATTCCTATGTTTTTAATCCTGCTTCTTGCGCAGGGAGAAGACAAACCATTTTTACCTTACATCAACGGTCAATAATATAACCAGTGGGGCAGGGCAGAGACAAACGCCCGGCTGCCCGGCTTTGAAGTCAACGTATTTGAATCCTGCCTCTAGTTACTGGACCCTTTTGGGTTGTTTTTCGAACTCCTTTTTGGCCTGCTGATTCTGTTTGCTTTTCTTCTGTTTTTGACTCTTGCTTTTATCTTTCTTACCGCCTTTGTCTCCCATTTTTTAAATCCTTTCCTGTTATATATCGCCTTGTCGCTGAAACCCTGGATTGATGATGAATTTCACAACGACTCGTTGTATCAATTTTTATTTGTTGAACTAAGCCGCTAAGCGGCAGTTCGTCGGTTAATATTCCTGTCAATCTTTCCATCTTATTTTAATCTACTGATTTTCAGCAGAAATTACACAAAAAAGAAAGGGCCGACATGACATTTCATCCCCGCCTATGTTGGGCAGGCAAACCCTATGCTGCGCGATCTGGTGCGATTGGTTAGAAATCCTCTATGAAAATAGGCAGTGCAAATTTCAACCGCCTTTATGGCACCCTTAAAGTCAAAAACTCGGGGTTACGGTGAATTATGTTCTTGACTTTACTTTCTATAAATGGTTCGTTAGACCATTTTTATTAAAGCCAAAATACTCCTATGGTCATTTGATACTATTTTATAATAATTTAATATTAAAGAT
>JAHJGX010000206.1 GCA_018824205.1 bacterium | reverse complement strand
TTCGATATAAGATAACGCTCAGGAAATTGCTAATGGAAACTGTTTGCCAGAGGCATCCCTACGGGAAAAACAGTTCAATTTTTACAAAGTATAGGTATAACCCCCGAATTCTCCTATGGGAGTCCCTGATGGGAAATTCGGGGGTTATCTCAAAAATCCCGATTTTTAGAACCGTTTCAACGGTTTTCTACCTATCAAAAAAACATTAATTGCTTAAATTGAACTCACGTTATTTAAGATTTTTTTACTGAATTTCTGAGAAAAGATACGGATATTTAATCCATTGCCATCAAATATCAGTCCTGAGGAAAAAATAGTAATGGGACTGAGGATGGCGAAGCCTTGTAAACACCCTAAAATTTCCTGGATGAATGCAACCCGAACTGACCATTATCAAATCTGAAAAACGAGTGTTTTCTTTTTCGTTAAAGGAACTTTTCCGGTACAAAGATCTGCTCTATTTTTTGACGAAAAAGAACTTTATCGTCAAGTATAAGCAGACACTGATTGGCGTATCCTGGGCCATTATCCAGCCGGTGATGCAGATGGTGGTTTTTTCGATTTTATTTGGCAGGTTTGCTAAAATTCCTTCCGATAACGTACCCTACCCCATTTTTGTATTTTCAGCACTAATCCCCTGGACCTTTTTCGCAAATTCACTGTCAGCATGTAACAATTCAATAATTAACCACGCCGGCTTGATCAACAAAGTCTACTTTCCCCGTTTATTAATCCCTTTTAGCGCTATCGGCAGCCAACTGATTGATTTTGGTTTATCGTTTTTTGTATTAATTGGAATCATGATCTATTATCATTTTTCGGTCTGCTGGGCATTCTTAATGATTTTTCCGCTGACACTATTGACAATTTTTACCGCAACCGGATTTGGAGTATTTATTGCAGCGTTATCCGGAATATACCGGGATTTCCGGCACATCATTCCATTTTTTCTATCCATCTGGATGTTTTTGACACCAGTAATATATCCGCCGTCCCTGCTCGGTTCGAAATTCGAATTTATTCTTCATTTGAATCCGATGTCGGGCATAGTCACCGGTTTTCGCTCTGCTATTTTAAATCAATCATTTAATTGGACTGCATTGGTGTTAGCGTTAATCATTTCATGTCTGTTCTTCATTATCGGGGTATTTTATTTTAACAAAGCCGAAGATCGTTTTGCGGATGTTGTCTGATATGGAAAAAACCGAAGCGATCATTCAAATCCAACAACTGTCAAAACAGTACCGCCTGGGTCAAAAAGTTGTTTTCGATACCTTACGGGAAAAACTTAGCCACATTTTTCGAAGATATCCCGACAATTTTTCAGAACAAAAAGTAGTTCAGGCACTTCAGGATTTCAATTTGAACGTAAATCAGGGTGAAGTTCTGGGAATCATCGGCTTTAATGGTTCCGGAAAAAGTACCCTGTTAAAATTGATCAGCCGCATTACACCGCCCAGTTCCGGTGAAATCCACATTCAAGGCAATGTGTCATCGCTGCTGGATATTGGACTGGGATTTCACCCCGATTTAACCGGTCGAGAAAATATTTATCTGAACGGTGCAATATTAGGAATGAAGCGTACCGAGATAAAAGCTAAATTTGCCGATATCGTCGCGTTTTCCGGCATTGATGAAAAATTTCTGGATACTCCCGTCAAACGTTATTCCAGCGGTATGTATGTGCGATTAGCCTTTTCGATAGCCGCCCATCTGGATTCGGATATTCTTCTGATAGATGAAGTCCTGGCGGTTGGAGATTATGAATTTCAAAAAAAATGCCTGGATAAAATTGATACTATCACAAAAAGTAAGCGAACTGTTCTGTTTGTCAGTCACAATCTGGCAGCCATTGAGCGATTATGCAATCACACTATTGTTATTAATGCCGGGGAAAAAGTATTTGATGGCAAAACCACTAAGGCAATCGAACATTATTATAATCTGCATAAACAGCAGACACAACCAGAAAATCTACTCTCACCAGATGTTGTTCGCTCTGGAAGTGGTGATGTTAAATTCAAAAAGGTCGAGATTCTTGATGAACGGATAAAGCCGAAATCCGAGATTGCCACCGGTGATGATTTCACCATCAAACTGGATTTGGACGTTTGGCAACCAATAAAAAATCCCAGAATTGCAATCACCGTAAAAAATCGACTCGGACTGACATTGTTTCAGTGTTATAGTAAAGATACTCAGCATAATTTCAGTGATTTCGATAATAATACTTCTATTTTTTGTCACATAAAAAATATCCCACTATTACCTGGTAGCTATTACCTGAACCTTTGGGTTGCAGATCAGTTTCAAACTCATGACTTTATCGAACATGCTTACGATTTAGTGATTCAGGAAAAAGTTCAAGCCAGCAACAGTCAAATACCTGACGCACAATATGCTGGGAATATTTTTATCGATAATGTATGGGAATCAATTTTAATTTAAGTACGTTCATATGGATTATCTTGTAAATCAAAACAACAAAATTACTGTAGTTATTCCTGCTTATAACGTAGAACTTATTCTACTAACAACTTTTAATCCTGCACTTGAATTCATTAATAAAATTATCAACAGAGACAATAATATAATATAAGTGATGCAGCGGATCCGTATATAATTAAATAAATAAAGGTGATTTATTATGAAGGAATTACATTTTGGTTTATATAAATTCCTACCAAAATCGGTAATTAAATTGTTAGATCCGATTTATTACTCCTTTTTTAAACCAATAAAATTTGATAGAGAGTATCAATTTTGGCA
>JAHJGX010000205.1 GCA_018824205.1 bacterium | reverse complement strand
ATATTCCCCCTCATGACTGAACTGCCATATCTCTTCGCCGGTCTCCGCATCGAGCGCTACTACTATAGCTTTTGGATCTCCGTACACTGTCCCGCAGTAGAGAATGCCGTCTTCTATGATCGGTGGCACTCGATAGAAGCCTCCTTTATCTGCAACATAATATGACCAAAGAGAATCACCGGTATCTGCTTCATAACAAGTTATTTGTCCGTGTTCCCTTGGGCCAAGTGTCCACCAGCCACTGCTACAATATATCTTTCCGTTATAATATCTTATACCCCATATCTTATTGTTAAGCTGTTTCTTATAATTTAATCCTCCGTTTTTCGTAAAACTCCAGATATAAGAAGAAGTATCATCATAAGTACCTAAATAATAATTTGTACTGCTTATATCGTAAAATCTATCAAATCTATCTCTATCTGATATTCCATACTCCCAATTTTTTAATCCTGTGTTTATATCCAGTGCAAAAATCCCTGTATACAATTCATAACCATATACTTGTGTATTGTCGTATTTAATATCTTGCAATACAGAACTACCTTCATCAGTTACTTTTATTGTCCATTTTACTTCTCCGGAACCTGTAAATAGGCATGTTATATTATGATCTCCCGTCATAACCACTAAACTATCAAAAATAGCCGTAGGTGTCAATTCAGGTCCCCACCCCTCATACTCATACGGATAATTCCAGAGGAGATCCAGTTGGACCTCCTCTGGATCTTCATTATGACTATCAAAAATATTGCAGCAAACACTGAAAGAAATAATAAAAATAAGCAATCCTATTAGCTCAAAATTTCTCATTTTCTTAGTTTCCATACTATCTTAATCTATCTTTCATCCACCCCTTATTCGCCTTCAGCGGCGTCTCAATCTCAGCGCCCGGTTTGCCGGTATCCTCACCCGGATATACCCGCGTATACCGCATCATTTCACTGTGATTCCAGCCGCCGTCTTCCATAACGTCATCATAATATGGGTTATATGTATCATCGAGCGTAGCACTCTCATTCCACAGCGCCATATTGGTCTGTATCAGACCGTCATTCTTGCGTGCGATTTTGACACTTACGGTGCGCCTGACCCAGCTTCCACTCACATAGGTCTCACCTCGCGGACAGGGATTGTACACGTCGAAAAGCGTCTCAAAATCAGATAAGATTTTTGGATTCGTCCCACCTCCACCGTAGATACAGTAGCCGGGGGAATAAACCAGTGTTTCCTTTTGATAAGTGCTGCCGGCTCCTATCATTTCTGCCCAGGTATTATCAAGATCTCTCCAGGCATTGTAGCCTTGTTTCCATTTGTTCGCTTTGTCTCGCAGCCTACTGGCTTTTATATAATATTCCTTCATCAGCCATCTCCAGGGCAGACAATACATAGCGAGATATTGAGCATTAACATCATAATTGTATAGGTCCCAATTTGTCTTATAAAGCGTCTTTATATCTTTATATTTATCCATAACGTCTTTTTCTGTTGCATTATTGCTTAATCCCATGCAAGACTTTACATTATCAAGTTCGGATGTCCATCTCATTATTGTGGGTCCGCGTTCAGCGCCGATGATAGAATGGTATGGAGCCTTGACAGATGCCGACTGCACATTCTTAATAACTCTGCCGTTTACTGGTTTTAGATCATCTCTCGCGTTTTTTGCATTTTCCAGCCAGCCTAATCCTTCATCATGCGCGTTATCTAAATATTCAGACATTTTTGTAGCTTCTTCCGGGGCCAAAAATTTTGCGAGCCAGTGTAAACCTGCATCCGGTCCCTTTTTACACGTCGCAGCCCATGTTCCGATTAATTCTTCTGCTCTATGCTCATCTACCAATACCACGGGTGCGCCTAAGTGCGGAGCGCCAATCGTCAATATCGCAGCGATGTTAAAATTAGCGCCGCGTAATGTTGATTCCACACCGCGAGCAAACAATCCGCCGAGGCTGTGGCCTACAATGATCCATTTGTGCTGTTGGTACGGGTCTTTTTCAGCCATTTCTGCTATTAGTTCTCCAAAAAGCGAATCTGTATTTTGAAAGTCAACAATGTCATAATCAAAATTTAAATAATCATCAACTATAGCCGAGCCATAACCATCTGATTCTAAAAAGTCGGCGGTCGTTCCTCTATCTGTCCATACCTGCCCTACACTCTCAAATCCATGCAGAAACAGGGCAATGTTCTTTGCATATACATTACTGAATAAAAGTCCGCAAAGGACAAGTATTATCGAAATAGTTTTTATTTTCTTCATTTTAAACTCCTTAATCATTTTGTTTATTTTTTCGGCAAGTTCTTTTCAACCCAGACATTCTCCTTAATAATATAAGTAACAGTTGTTGCTTCCCATTTTCCATTCACTTCACCGAAATCATAACAGATCGTCTGCGTCTCAACAGGCACGCCGTCGATATTCTCATAAGCGGATAAATAAACCGAATCGAATCTGCCATCCTTCCTGTAAAATGCAGTTCTCACGGGCAATCCCTGTTCAATATCGTAGAGCTGCTTCATCCTGCCGCAAACAGGGTCATCAGGCATATCCGATTCGATCACCACGCTGGCATCGCCAACCATTTTAAAATTCACGTTATCCGCTCTAAGCGAAGTTAGGAACTTATTACCTGTGCCACCGTCATTATCCCCGGACATAGTATCTGTTACCGCTGAAAGGCTATCCAAATTGATGCGATACTCCTCGGGGTCGTAAGGGATAGAATATACAATATCTCCGTTTGTAGCAACAGCCTCCATAATACCATTGCTGAATCTGTACTGTTCCGCTGCTTTATCAATATCAGGGTTGTAAGGGACATCATCTTTTACATCTTCCCACATATCCTCCGGCATTGATATTTCGGCATTACCCTCATTATGGGACTTCTCATAATGAAAATAGCCATTGGTATCTATAGCCATTTCCTGGTAACAATCCTGATAATCGAGCAGCAGCAAATTCTCATCATCCTCTGTTGTCTTAGCCAGCCCCTCATGCACTATACTGCCGGGCCACCTAAGAGCAAATGTCTGCACCTTCTCGTCATATCCCATCCGAAACACGGCGGCATTCACCTGAAGCCGGTTTCTTGCTCTCTCGTTTTCAACATTTGTTGCTTCCTTGAATTCACAGCTAACAATAAGAATGATAGCGACCAAAATGATCGCAAGCACACTAAAAGTGATTTTCTTCATGTTTCTTCTCCTCATTTTGAATTAAAAGTTTAACAAAACCACCATCAAAAAACAGATGCTAAAAGCCCCGTAGGTAATTACTCCTTTTCTTATTTTAGATTTTTTCGGGGTTAAATTTCATTCGTAAACCCTTTTTTCTTAAAAACAAGTTAAAAAAAGTATCTCAAACATTCAAACAAAATTATAATATTTTTGTAATTATCCCGAAAAAGTCATTAGCCACTCCCTGGATGCCTTGTGGCAAAAGGCACGAAAAACAGATGATATCTAATTGAGGATTTCAGATTTTGCGTTCGAGAGACAGATTTGGGAACGAGAGATGATATCCGTTCAGCCAGTCGGCTGACCGATCTCACTTTAGCAAAGTCAACTTTACCGCTCTTATCACTTCCTTATTATCACGCTCTCGTCTGTAAAGCATTCGGGCAAAATATATTCCGCTTGGAAGATCCTTTAAATTTAATGATGTATTATAATTACCGACATATACAGGGAACTCGTCGATTTTCATCACTTCCTGCCCAAGGATATTAAATACATTAATATTAATAACGCCTCTTTCCATAAGAAGCATCGGAATTTTGGTCATATCATTAAAAGGATTCGGAAAACAGTAATTTGCTATAAAACCATCAGGCACATCCACGGTATAATTATATATAGTATCCACTGCCATAACTCTATTAATATCAAAAAAATTCATAAATATTTTATATTCACCGTCAACTAAAAGCGGAAACTTCGTTACGATCTCCGAATACTCATTCTCTATTTTTCCCTGCATAGTTACTCCCGAAGGCAATATCGCAGAAATCCTCGATACAGTTGTATCAATTTCAAAAGGCATTTCAATTTTAAAGATCATATTTTGATGATCCATACTTATTACAGGTTCGATTTTGATCTCATGGCAATACCCAAACTTTTGAATTATCAATGCTCTGAGCATAGCATTCCAGCCGTTAAGATAATTATCATAGATCCGGAAAGAACTCAGGATATGCCAGTCAGACACTTCATTATCATCCGTTTTTCCGTATAAAAAAGTATTTGAAACAGATGCGCTGCTGTCAAGCCCGATGCCAAATAAATTCTCATCATCACCATCATTGCTCAGAACAATATAAAAAGGTTCGGAGAGCGCTTTTAATTCCTCATAATATTCATCAAGAGAGATCGTTTCAAATTTCAGCTTGCCTATGTCTCGTTTGAAACTATGAACAAAAGGCTCTGTTAAATTGCTACCGGGGAAACCATTATTATCATCACATATCCGTACAATAACATCTCTGTCATCAAATTGATCTATACCCGATCCGTCGATTTCACTCAGAAAAATCGTATTTACCGAAACACCGTGCAGCCATGCTGATCCTTCCGGGGTGAATTTTGCTGCAACGGAATTGTTGATCAGCAAATAGGACGCCTCACTGCAAAATTTATCCGCTGTTCCGTCATCATACTTTAATGTTTTTGAAATCCCGCTCTTTTGTCCCGAGATCAGATACTCAATATCGGTAAAAGAAGAATCATCCTCACTGTCCGGTGTCTGATCATTCTGAAAGATCATACTGATATTAGCGTTATCTTCATAATTTGTTTGATACGAAAATGGCGCGTTTATAAATGGATATATCACTGGTTCATCGGAATGAAAAGAAATAATAGAATGAATTCTTATATTACGGGGAATTTGAATTCCCTGAAAATATATCTCCCGGATATTCTGAATTGATACCTTCGTAAAACTTAGATTCGGTGATGAAAATGTGTTTGATGCGGGAATATGATCATGATATATTTGTGAAAACCTGTTTTTAAAATTTCTTAAAGGATGTTTATATCCATACGCAGGATCTACATTGGTATCATTTATAGCATTGGCAAATCCCCAGTTAGTGAAAATCTCTTCAAATGATAAATTGTAATGGTTTTTACATAACTTTTGATAATCCTTTATTCCTGTTTCGCTTGACTGCACCAAATTTTTGATGTTATCAGGTCCAATTTGCTCAAAAAGATACTCAGTCCAGAGTGCGGCTCTCGCATAATCCGGGATAGGATCATTGTAATTCCAGATTAACAAGGATCTGTTTGAATGAATAAAATATGCATCTGCCGATCTTGGAGAAAACCCGCAAAAAATTTCAGCATATTCCGAAAGCCCCTCATTAATAAAAACATACTCCGGTTCATCTCCCTCATAATTCATATGTATAAGATGTTGATACTCATGAGATATTGTGGAAATAGCCGTTCCAGGCGTTATCTTCCCGTTATATTTTATCGTCGGACAAATATCAATATAGATCAAATCCCGTTTATTAGATGTTTCATTCTCAAATAGATCATTAGGATCAAAAAACCCGGCAACAAAACTGCCTGTAGCCTGGAAGTTATCCTGTATATCAAGAAGCAGTATATCCAGCTTGTCATCACCATCAATATTCGGAGGAGAACCGAAATAGGATTTCATTATATGTAAAATTCCCTTTGTACTATCAACAGAATAATTACCGGTTTTTCTCAAGAGAAAATCCGCAAAAATATCCATAAGAGAATCTACTTCATTCTGTGTAAATATATTGGATATTGCATCGGTTTCAAGCCATATTGAAACAGAACTCGTGTCAAAGACAAGTTTCGCATTGATGCTATTCCATTCTGACTGATCAAAGATATTCCGCACATAAAAACTTGTCGTATCGCCTAATTTGTAAGAGGCGGAGCGCGTCATCTTTTGGAGCCGTTGTTTTTTTAAACTATTTAATGCCTGTTTATAGGAGCGTGACGAGATCAGAGCGTTACTGAAATAATAAATATCGTTTTTAGTAAAAGTTTTATTTTCAGATCTTTTATTGAATTCCTGATTTACTTTTATAAAAAGATCATTTGTTAAAGAATAGCATATATTGCTAGAAAAAAATAATAACAGAGCCGCTAAAAAAAATTCAACTGTGATGTTTTTAATAATTATTGCTGCGGAGAAACCATGAGTATAGCCATTGAAATATTTCCTGAATTCAACTATTAAGTGCAACAGTTAGCGCCTCCAAAAAATACCTGATTAGGAGTTTTAAATCCAAGACATTTTCTTAGTGGTTTTCAGTTTTTTTAATCAAAGAATTCCCCCAGGCTTGCGTCGGGGAGGTTCATTATACGAGATTTTGTATGTTTTATCGTTCAATATTGCTATGTATTGTATCAAAATTCTTAAATTACGTTATAGGGTAAATTACTTTTTCATAATTGAGGCTTGGTATTTTGGTCATATTGCCAGTTCGAATATTTGTGAATGTACTTTATCTGACACAAAATCATCTTCAACAGGTTCAAGGTAAAGCTCGATTGCCTCCTTAATATTATTAATAGCCTCTTCTTTTGTATCACCCTCGCTAATACAACCCGGTAAGGAGGGAACAGTTACAGTATATCCACCTTCATCGCTTGGTTCTAAAATAATTTGTAGTTTCATTTCATGCTCCCCAACTTTTCTTACTGTTGAAATTTAGTACAATAACAGCTTATGTCAAGATATTGATTAAAATTAATCGTGATTGAATTTGATCATTGTGGTATCCCCTCTAATTTGTACAGAGTGGGGGAATTCATTGACGGCGTCAAATACGGCGTCTCTGCATCCAGCCACAGGATGAATTTCTATGATCAGGACATTGACGCGTTTCAGCCAGTCCGTGTTGGCGCGGAACAGCGTTCGTTCAGCGCCTTCGATATCTACTTTTAGAATATCGATTGTCGGTAAATGAATCTGAGATAAAATATTCTCCATCGTAATTGCTTTAATGATATTTTTATCTTCAGCTGAAGCCTCGTCAATTTGGATCGCCCATTTGTCGGCGCCGGGATTGCTGATCTTCAAATTTGTCCGGCGGCGCCAGATCGCACCGTTGAAAGTCGGCGGAAAGATTGCCTTCTCTCCAACTATTAATTCGGAAGATATTATCGCAACATTGCAGAAAAACGCTGTCAATATCATCATCGGCGTTCCCCGTCTTTATGCTGCGATTCATAAAGGCATTATAGACAAAATCGACGCCCATTTCATTACCCGGGCGCTTTTTAAAACCGCTAAATTCATAAATTCCTACGCATTTTCCCGCACTCTTTTTAAAACCGTTCACCAAAAATTTGGCGGACACGTTGAATACATGGTCAGCGGCGGCGCGAAACTGGATGAGGACGTTGCCCGGGGTTTTAAAGCCCTTGGATTTGAAATACTGGAAGGTTTTGGAATGACGGAAGCGGCACCAATGATCACCTTTACACGTCCTGGAAAATGGAAAATCGGTTCTGCCGGACAGTCAATGCCCAACCTTGATGTTGAAATCCATGATGGGGAAATCGTTGCCCGGGGCCGTAATATCATGCAGGGGTATTATAACAGACCACAGGAAACCGCTGATGTTCTGAAAAATGGCTGGCTGCATACCGGCGACCTGGGAACGATCGATAAAAAGGGCTACCTACGAATCACCGGCCGCAGAAAAGAAATAATCGTCCTGTCGAGTGGAAAAAATGTCAATCCCGAAGAAGCTGAGAAAAAGTTAAAGTCACTTTCAGATTACATTGCCGATGTCGGCGTCTTCATGAAAAACGATCAAATACAGGCCGCATTTTATCCCGATTTTAAGTTATTGCGAGAACGGAGAATTCTCAATATTGACGAACTGTTTCGCGGAGAAATCGTGGATAAATACAATAGCGTGGTTTCCTACTATAAGAAAATTTCAAATTTTGTTATTCTGAAAGAAGAACTTCCCAAAACCCGGCTGGGAAAACTCCAGCGCTTCAAACTGGCAGAGATAGCCGGTTCTTTTGGAATAAAAAAAATGAAAACCACGGAACCGGACCATGAAGAATACCGGGTGATCCGTGATTTTCTCATGAAGCAGAAAAAGACGGATATCTTCCCGGACGATCACATTGAAATTGATCTCGGGCTTGATTCCCTGGATAAAGTCAGTCTGCAGACCTTTCTACAATCCACCTTTGGCATTAAAATACCGGAAGATGTTCTAATAAATCATCCGACAGTGGAAAAACTGTCCACTTTCATGCGGGAAAAGAAAAATAAGTTCAGTATCGAAGTGGTAAAATGGGCCGAAATATTAAAGGAAAAAGTCGAATTAACACTTCCTAAAAGCTGGTTCACATGGAATATTTTTAAACATTTGACCAAAGGTTTCTTTCGGATTTATTTCCGCCTGAAAGGTGAAGGATTGGAAAATATACCCGATGGTCCCTGCATTATTGCACCCAACCATCAGAGTTTTTTCGACGGTATGTTTGTGGCGGTTTTTCTCAATAATAAAACCAATCGAAACACCTATTTCTACGCCAAGGAAAAACATATCCAAAAACGTTGGGTAAAAGCGCTGGCAAACCGCCATAACATTATCATTTCCGATATAAATAAAGATGTGAAACTCTCACTCCGGAAGCTGGCGAAAGTACTGCGAATGGGTAAAAATGTAATCATTTTTCCCGAAGGATCACGAACCCGGACTGGTGAGCTGGGTGAATTTAAAAAAGCCTTTGTAATCCTGGCAACGGAGCTGAAAGTCCCGATCGTACCGGTTTCCATCAAAGGTGCCTTTGAAGCGCTGCCCCGGGGTTCACGTTTTCCAAAACCCTGGAAAAAGATCAATGTGAAATTTCATAAACCGATATACCCGGAAGGTCTTGATTATGAAAGCCTTTTGAATTCGGTTTATAATCAGTTGGCGCCGGAATTAGTGTAAAAAAACCGCTATAACATTTCAAACCTGTTTCCTGTTGCATCATTTCCTTAAATATCATAATATCAAACCGGTACAAAAAACGGAATAGGTCAAGTATGACAGTTTTTACTAAAGAAACTTTGCGAAAGTTTCCCGATAAAAGCGGGACAAGTTCCACTTTCGCAAAGATTTACATTTTAGCATAACAGAACCGGACAAAATCATGCTAAAAAATATCACCGATCTTGTTGAAAAATTCTCCCACAATCTGGATGAGTACAAAAACCCGAAGTACAACGAAACTTCTGTTCGGATAGAGTTTGTCAATCCCTTCTGGGAAGCGCTCGGCTGGGACGTCCTCAACTCCAACGGATATGCCCTCGCATTCCGGGACGTCATTCACGAAGATGAAGTTCGGGTCGGACATACGACCAAAGCGCCGGATTATTCCTTTCGCATCGGTGGCAAACGTATTTTCTTCCTGGAGACTAAGAAACCATCCGTCGATCTCAAGAACGATCCCGCTCCGGCTTTCCAGCTGCGCCGCTACGCCTACAGCGCCAAACTGCCAGTCTCACTCTTGACCGACTTCGAAGAATTCATTGTTTACGATACCAGCCTGAAACCGGCCATTACCGATAAACCCCATGTCGGACGAATGCTTTATTACAGCTTTGAAGAATACCTTGAAAACTGGGAATTTATCCAATCAGTGTTCTCCAAAGAAGCGGTCAAAAGGGGCGATTTTCATCGGTTTATTCAGGACAAGCAGGGTAAAAAACCCCGCGCGGAAATTGACCGTGACTTTCTCAACGATCTCGATAACTGGCGTATCCTGCTGGCTCGGAATATCGCTTTACGAAATCCTGATCTCTCCGGTCGTGAACTCAATTTTGCCGTACAAATGACTATCGACCGCCTAATTTTCCTGCGCATGTGCGAAGACCGCGGCATTGAAATTCAACATACTCTGCAAGCCCTGCTCAATGGCGAACGGGTCTATTCCCGGCTGATCGAAATGTATTACCGCGCCGACGAACGCTATAATTCGGGCCTTTTTCATTTCAGCGCAAAAGACGGCGCCAATCCCGATACCATCACTCCCACCCTGGCGATTGACGACAAACTATTAAACGACATTATCAAAAAACTCTATTATCCCCAATGCCCCTACGAATTCAGTGTGCTCCCGGTGGAGGTGCTGGGCAATGCCTATGAACAGTTTCTCGGCAAGCGCATCTCCCTCACTGCCGGTCATCACGCCCGGATTGAAGAAAAGCCCGAAGTGCGTAAAGCCGGCGGCGTTTATTATACGCCAAAATATATCGTGGATTACATCGTTGGAAATACTGTCGGCAAACTGCTGGAAAATCAAACACCGCAACAGGTCGGCAGTTTGCGCATTCTCGATCCCGCCTGCGGCTCCGGTTCCTTCCTGCTGGGCGCATTTCAATATTTAATGGACTGGCATCTAAACTACTATCAGAAAGAATTTGAGAAAACCGGCAAAGTCCCCCATTGTCTTTTGGTTAATGGCAACCGCAAATCCTCAGTCCAGGCGATCTTCCAGGGCAAGGGCGATAACTGGTTTCTCTCAACCCTTGAAAAGAAACGCATCCTGCTCAATAATCTTTACGGCGTCGATATCGACGCCAATGCCGTGGAGGTTACCAAACTCAGCCTGCTGCTGAAAGTCCTGGAAAACGAAAACAGCGAAACCCTGACCCGTCAACTCGGTATCTGGCACGAACGCGCCCTGCCGAATCTCTCACAAAATATCAAATGCGGCAACTCCCTGATCGGCCCCGACTATTACGACAGTCAACAGGCCAATCTCTTTGACGAAGAGGAAGCCCGGCGCATCAATGTCTTCGACTGGGAGAAGGAATTTTCTGAGATATTTTCTCGCAAAGACGCAGAGAAAGCCAGCCTGACTGACGCAGTCGGGCAGGCAAAGGGATTTGATGCCGTGATCGGCAATCCGCCGTATGGAGCAGAATTCACCACAAGTATGAACAATTATTTCAAAGGAATTTATACAACACAAGTCTGGCGTGGAGAGAGTTACTTATTATTCGTTGAAAAATCATTTCGATTGCTCAAAGTCGATGGTCTATTCGGTTATATCATTCCTGATACTTATCTTAACCTTGGATTTACAGGTGCACTTCGCACATTCTTGTTAAAAAATTCAAAACTGAAAGAAATTGTAGTTCTTCCTTCAAACGTTTTCCAAAAGGCAACAGTAGATACAACCTTGTTATTCGCACAGAAAGCCCCTTTAGCAGACGAATACAATAAATCAATTGTAAATGTGAAAATATTTAACAAAAAGGCTTCAATCATAGCAATTAAGCAACCAGAGCGAGAATTCACAATAGAAACTGATTTTTGGTACGAACAAGATTCTTTTAACGTTCAGTCTGATGCAGACGAAACAGGATTATTAAATAAAGTCAATTCTAATAATCCGACAATTGAAAATATTGCAGAAATATTTTATGGAATTAAAGTGTACCAAGTCGGCAAAGGTAAGCCACCTCAAACTAATAAAATACGTGAGGAGAAGCCTTTTACATCAAAGCATCAATTAGACAATTCCTGGTTACCATTTTATGTTGGGAAACATATAGGACGATACAATCTATTATGGAAAAAAAACGATTGGTTAAAGTATGGACAATGGCTTGCAGAACCAAGAAAACCTGAAAAATATGAAAGCGAAAAGATACTTATTCGTAAAATAGTTGGGAAAACATTAATTGCTACCTATGTCCCCGAAACTTCTTACTGCAATACTTTGTTGTTCGTGCTAAAAATACAGGATGATCGATTTTATTATCGTTATGTTTTAGGTATTCTGAATTCACGATTAATAGGATGGTACTTCCGAAAAAAATTTCAAATCAGTGAATTAGATACATTTCCTCAAATAATGATCAGAGATATTCTTCAAATTCCTATTCCACTTCCAGGCGCCAAAAACAGAGACCGTATGGTGTCTCTGGTTGAGCAGATGCTCGACTTCCACAAAAAGCTCTCCTCAATCCGCGAACCCCGCAGCCGGGAGCAGTTGCAGCGCCGGATTGAATCTACAGACAAACAGATCGACCGGCTGGTTTATGAGCTGTATGAGTTGACAGATGAGGAGATAAAGGTAGTGGAAGGGTCTTGAACTATCATTGGAATGATTAAATGAATGCTATGATTATGAGAGTAAGCGATATTAAAATCATAGCCAATCAGAAAATCAGAAGAATCATAGTTCAGACAATGTACGAGCTGGCGAAGGAAGAGATCAGGATTGTGGAAGAGAAAGAGTGATTGCTTTTAATTCCCGTTTAATATATCTTTAGTCAGAAATGGAGATGGACATGAAAAACAAGAATGATATACAAGACAGCAAAAAAGTTGCTGATATAATCGCCGTTAAAGAATTTATTGAGCAGAAATCGAAGAATCATTTCAAAAGCTACTATTCCGATAAAAATATCCAGGAAGCAAGGGATATTCTTCAAAAATATAGTAAACCCACTCCGGAAGAATTTACCTACACTGTCGGAGATGTCAATGCCTACCTGGGATAAAGTCCTCGAAGAAGTTGATCAATTAAATCCTTTAACATATCTAAAGAATTGTCTTAGTGAGTTATATCAGGCAACGGGACGAACTACAATCAGTTATATGTCAGCTTTTTCTGTCATAAAACCGGTTGTCCCTTCTCCATTTCATTCAATAATAGATCAGGACATTCAGGGGTTTATGACCTGTATTCAAGGTACCGATAAATCAGCTTTGGATTTGATTATTCATACGCCTGGTGGTGATTATGAAGCAACAAAAAGAATTATTAGTTATTTACATCAAACATTCCCGAATATCCGAGTAATTATTCCACACCTTGCCATGAGTGGCGGCACTCTGATTGCCTGTGCGGCCGATGAAATATGTATGGGACCATATTCAAGTATCGGCCCGACAGACCCGCAATTCTTTTTAAAAGAAGGTTATGTTCCGGTACAAGCAATCATTGATGAGTTCAACCTCGCTTTTGACGAAGTATCTAAAAATCCAGCCAAGGCGCTTTTGTGGAATGAACGCTTAAAACAGATTCCTT
Source organism: bacterium (assembly GCA_018824205.1). Classification (GTDB taxonomy): domain Bacteria; phylum Fidelibacterota; class UBA2242; order UBA2242; family UBA2242; genus B118-G9. The sequence goes on along the minus strand of JAHJGX010000205.1, from coordinate 12,491 downwards.
TTGGAAAATTCAAAGCTGCTATCGTAATGCAAGACAACTCTAACAAATATTTGGTTGACCTTCTTAAAAAGCGTAATTGTAAAAATAAAACCTCTCAAGAAATAGAAGATATTGCCAATTTTTTAAATCGTCACGAACAACATTCATCGCACGGACAGGGGATATTTTTAAACGATTTGCAGGGAAAATTAAACGTCTCAGATCTTCATCAAGATAAAGAAATTGAAGATAAAATATTAACGATTTACCATACTGCAACTATTTTATTCCAGAGAACTTCCGCCCAGAAAATCATCATTAATCATCTTGGGCGATCTCATATTAATAACTACTCTCCAAATTAAAAAATCATTCAACAATGTATTTGTCCAAAGATGAATGTCTCGTGCTGGAAAGTTAGATCGACCGGCTGGTGTTATGAGTTGTCTGATTTGACCGAAGATGAAATCAGGATTGTAGAGAAAAGTTAGCGACAACCTTTGCGAAAGTTTCCCGTTAAAACGGGACAAGTTCCACTTTCGCAAAGGCCAATTAAAAGAAAATGGCATTCCGTCTCAACACCGGACAATTATTTTGAAAATCACTATAATCAGCAAATAGCAATCCTATGAATACCAGGCAACATGCCCCTGTCAAACACACCGCTTTCTTTCGCTTTTACGAAGAATTGAATGACTTTCTTCCTGAAGAGCTGCACAAGAAGCCATTTCCCATTAAATTCATCGGAAAGCCATCCATTAAAGACGCGATTGAATCAATTGGAGTACCTCATACGGAAATCGATTTAATCATAGTCAATACTGAATCGGTTGGTTTCGATTACCGATTACATGGCAATGAGTATGTGTCTGTTTATCCTGTATTTGAATCATTGGATATCACTTCTCTGGTTCATCTTCGTCCGAAACCCATACGAGTAACTAAATTCGTGGTGGATGTTAATCTGGGCAAACTGGCGCGAAAGCTGCGATTACTTGGATTCGACAGCCTGTTTAAAAACAATTTTACAGACGATGAAATTATCAAACTTTCTCTTCAGGAAAAACGCGTCATTCTAACTCGCGACAAAGGAATCTTAAAACATAATGTCGTTACCCATGGGTATTGGATCCGCAATGACGATCCAAAACTGCAGTTAAGTGAAGTGGTAAGCCGTTTTCAGTTGCAAAATAGTTTGGCACCATTTACGCGCTGCTCAACTTGTAATGAACTGTTGCATCAGGTTGATAAAGCGCAGATTCAGGATCGTTTACCTTTAAAAACCAGGTTGTTTTGTAAATCATTTATGGAATGCGGCGGTTGCGGAAAAATCTACTGGCGAGGTTCTCATTATAAACAGATATGTAAGATGATTGAGATTCTGAAAAGAATATAGGCGGGGCTCAGAATAGTTTTTATTACCATCGGATAGTGTGATCTATTGAACATCGACAATTAATTCGCTTATGTCTAACTTAGATAGTATGACCTTTGTAAAAGTAGAAATAATTATGTTTTTAGCAGAAAACTCTCGCCAAGTTGGCCTTCCGGTTTTCCATTTTCAAAGCTCCGGTAATCTCCAGGAACGCTGCATTCGTCGATAGACCGACAGCGGCAGCTGCACAAGCAGCGGATTAGCACCGGCATTCAACCATTTGATTAATTTTTCCATCCCGGCTCCGGACATGGTTGTACATCCGGCGGTTGAATCACCTGTTAATGAGACGCAATGTAAAATAATGCAGGAACCTGCGCCTTTTTGAGTATCAACGGTATTATGTTCCACCATCACGCCATAATGATAGGCGTTCGGTGAGCAATGAATCCGTTCCGATGATTCCCAATCGACGGATTCAACGAGATCCTTTTCAAGCAATTGGGTGTAATACCGGGAATCCACGTCATCAATACATTCAAGATATTCGGTCACCGGCCGGTATGGAATCTTCAGTTCGCCGATTTCCTCAATTGTCGGAAATCCAAAAGCCTCTCCCAATCGAAATACGCCTGCCGGACTCTTGCCGTCAGCTTCCTGTTTTACGGGATTGCCATCGTCAGGAATTTGATGCAGACCTCTTCCCCATCCCATTCCGTTGCGACCGAGAATAATCGGTACCTGAGAACCGACCGGAGCCCAGTTTGTGTCAGTATCACAGCATTCATAGCGCTGCATGATTCCCTTCGAGGCGGTCCAGGACGGCGTTGTCACCACGATCATCTGCCGGCTGCTGTCCGGTATCGGATTTACCGGATTATTGCTGAGGATGAATATTACAACCATTATCACTGCTACAATTACAACCAATAAAATCCACAGCATACCCCGCATTTTGCCGGATTGGCGCAGCATTTCCCGATTCTGCTCCCGATACATTTCACACGATGAATCCATATCTCACCCCCTCATATTAGTAGACACTTATTCTTCGGGATATTTTCCCGCAATTTTTTCGTTACAATGACAAATAACGAAATCAGGATATACAAACCGCTTCGAAAAATGCTCTCCATTAACGACCTCCTGAAATAAAATAGAGCACCACAACATAGAGAATAATATGCAGGGCGTAGGTTTGACCGTTACCGGTATAGATCTGTCTGAAAAGTGACGCAACTGTCTGGGTCCATTCCGAAACCGCCGACCAGAAACGGGTTGCATAAGGGTACGCCAGAAAACCGAGCGCTTTCTGATATGGTGCGAAAAAATTATTGGCAACATGTGTCGTTTCCGGACGATCGGGACGCTCAGCCGCAAAAACAATATTGAACTGTTTAACCAGTTGTGGTCTTCGCTGCGTTAGGATCAGAATAATCAACGGCAGTGCAAATACTCCCATCGTGACATACATGACGGCATTCCCGTTCCAGTAACCCAGACTGCTGATAACCGTATAGCCGTTCCAGTCGATAGTAGTTGAGAAGTAATTATTTACTGCGGCAGCTAATGGTTCGATAATCAGGTTCGGAAACATTGAAATTGCCATGATCGCCATGATTAATATATACTGAGGGATTAAATACCACAGGGAGGCTTCTTTGATTTCTTTAAATTTCGGTTTGGGTTGGCCTAAAAATATCGTATGAATCAGTCGATAGCAGTACAAAAATGCAATCGTACTGGCAAAAAATGCGACAGCAGTTTGAAGGTACCAGCCCCGCTCAATTCCCGCCGTGTAGAGCAGCCATTTCGAACCGAATCCGGACAGTGGCGGGACACCGGACAGTGCAATAATTGCAATCAGAACCGAAATAAACGAATACGGCATACGCTTTATTAAACCACCCATCTCGCACATATTCCGGGTGCCGGTTCGTGAAATCACCCCGGCGATAGCGATAAACAGCAGCGCCTTGAAAAAGAGATGATTAAACGACATGTACAGCGCTGAAATCCAGCCCAGATGCGACAGCATTGCAACGGATAAAACCATATATCCAAGCTGCCCCATACTGGAATAGGCCAGCAGTTTTTTAATGTCTTCCTGGAATATAGCCATCAGTGTTCCGATCAGTGCTGTAATGGCTCCAAGCCATCCTAAAGCGGCGCTGATTTCAATTTTTCCAAACAGTGATTTTCCGAAAATACCGGCCACCAACATCATCCCGAAAATGCCCGCTTTACTCAAAATGGAAGAGATTAACGGTGACACGTCATCTTCCGATTCGGCATAAGAACCGGGTAACCAGATATGCAGACCCAGGGCCCCGGTTTTGATTAAGAAACCGACCAGAAAAAAGGTGTATATCACCGATGAATAGGCAGTTATGTTGGTTATCGAAAGTATATTAATATCTCCGGCAGCCGCAAATGCATAGGCAAATCCGGTTAGTATAAAATAGGCTCCGGCCAGTGAAAACAGGATGTATAACAAGCTGTGGTTACGGGCTTTCCCACCCCTGAGTATTAGCAAAAAAGAACTGACTGTCATCAGTTCCCAGGCATAGAAAAATTGTAGGGTTGTTTCCGATTTCAGCAATATTCCCAATGATAAAAACATCATGATAACAAAGGGATAAAATCCGGTTCGTTTGCCTGACGCCTGCAACGTGGCGATCAGTTGTATCAATCCGCCACCGAGAAACAACACCGCGAAAATTTGATAAATTCCATCGAGTTGCGGGACCACATGATAGGCAAATGCTCCGATAACGGCAATTGTAAAAATACCTTTAAACTTCGTGGGCAACCAGTCAATGCCGAAGAAAAATGCTGCGACCATCAGGGGTGCAAAAAATAGCGGATTAAAGGAATAATAATTGATTATCATGAGAAAGCCGGCATTATACAATCCAATCATGAATAGCACCGGCGGCAGTATCTTTTGGAAACTTAGTACGACTTCCTGCTCAACAGTATCTTTTACAACACTGATCAGCCAGCGAATCAGGTAGATTGCCTCAAGGAATGATCCCAATAAAATTGTAAAAATCCAGAAATGTTGGCCACTTTTTGCGAGATATAAAATCAGTTCCCACTTGGCCCAGAATCCCGGGAACGGCGGCAATCCCACCAGCGCGAATATGAAACTGCCAAAAATAAACAGTAATAGCGGATTTCGTCGGATGACTGACCATTTATCAGTATCCTGTTCCTTGAACAACCCCGCCAGCCAGAATAGACCGGCTTTCGCCAGAAAATGATTCAGAAACAAACCACCCACAACTATAATCAGCAAATTCTTTGGTGGAATCCCGCAGGAACCTTTCATCACTAAACTAAGTGCCGTTAATACCAGCCCCATTTGAGCGATAGATGAATAACCCAGCAGTCGTTTGGCATTTTTCTGCTTTAGTCCCACTAAATTTGAAAAAACAAAAGTAATACCGCCGATTCCAGCCAGCAAATCCAGCATTGTAATATTCAGCAGCGGCATGAGTTTATATATTACAAAAAACATGGCGGCCGAACTGGCTGTGGCGATGACCGCTACTACCCCACTGTCAACGGCCTGATAGACATCCAGCGCCCAGCCATTCGCAGGAAAGGGTTTTAATTCTATCACTATCGCTGACAATGCCAAAAACAGTGCAATGAATCCCGCATTTCCGGCAATCAGTTCTTTCGATGCGATCATACTGTCAATATTCAATGTTCCTGTCAATCGATATAGGTAAATCGTGCCAATCAGGAAAAACGACGACGCGATTCCACCGGCAATAATATATTTAAAACCGGCGCTCAGGGATTCCGTATTTCGATTAATCCCGATGAGTGCATATGTAGCAATTGAAGTGATTTCCATAAACACAAACAGGTTGAACATGTCTCGCGTCATGATCAGACCGTTAATACCCAGAATCATCATCAGGAACAGCACCATTGCATTGACTTTTGAGTGTCTGAATTTATTAAACAGATAAATAGCACTCAGCAGTCCGACGAGATTCGCCAAAAACACAAAAACCGCTTCTTCCATGCCAAGGCGCAGATTAATCGAATATGGCGCCTGAAATCCGGCAGTGTAAATAACTACAGCTTCCATTCCCCGCATGATTTCAACCAGCCATTGACCGGCAATCCCAAGCATTGCCGTCAACGTCGCATAAAACAGTATCAGCGAAACAGACCGATAGAGTTTATCGATCAACGACAGCAGAAAGCCCGTTCCCAACGCTATAATGAATAAATAGAGCGGATTTACCATTTCAACTCCTCAAAATCGTTGATGTCCAGTGACTGTTTACGCTGATATAAATTCACGGCATAGACCAGCATCAGGGCAGTAACAGCCAGTCCAATCACAATCGCAGTCAGAACCAGCGCAGACGGAATCGGATCAACCACCTGATTCACAGCATCCGTTTTTAATAATACACTGTCAATGATCGGCGCGGTTTTGCCTTTGATATAGCCGATTGATACAATCAGGAGGTGAATACCAGTATCAATAATCGAAAAACCGATGATAATTTTTATGATATTGTTCTGAGTCAGCATTCCCCAGAGTCCCACAATGATCAGAACAAATCCAATAATGCTTACCAGTGTCATGAATCACTCCTTTGCATGCTGTCCAGAATCCCAACCAGTTCCGAGCCCACTTTCAAACCAATCAGCGAGTAAATAACCGGTATCGCTCCGGCGCTGAACAGACGCCCAAAATCACCAAGTGGCAAAATTCGATTGTCTAAAAATCCAGCCGCCAGGTAAATTCCCAAAATGCCAATAACCAGATAGAGGACTCCGGACAATGACTCGATTGCATTCAAAATTTTATGATTAATTTCCGATTGCGGAAATGAAAGCATTGACAGCAAAATCGCCGATGCGATAACCACTCCGCCCTGAAACCCGCCGCCAGGCGTCAGGTGCCCGTGTAAAAATATGTAGATCCCGAATAAAAAGATAAGTGGCGTCAGCAAGGCCGTACCGGTTTGCAGAATTTCCGATGATTCCCGCTTTTTTTGTGGATTCGTCTTCGAACCTTTCCGTCGACGAAGCATAAATCCTACACCCGCGGTCGCAATAAACAGCACCGCGACTTCTCCCAATGTATCCAGTCCGCGGTAGGTGACGATCACCGATGTCACCAGGTTGGCACTGCCAAGTTCATCAGGTCCGTCTTTTACATATTTTTTAGCGAGCGGATTTAATTCAGTTTGAGGTTGAATATCAGAAACCAGGGGCAATAACATGATGACAAAAAAGACCAGAACCAGCAGGATTAAAAACCGTTTAACCATGATTGTCCTCCCCTCTGCCCTTTACTTTATTAAAGGCGTACAAAAACACAACCGTGGTCAACCCGGAACCAATCGCCGCTTCCGTCATCGCCACATCCGGCGCAGCTAATAACAGATATATGATGCTGGCAAGAAGACTGATGACTCCCGCTGCAATGATTGATGAAAGCAGACTGCGCATGTAAATTGCCATAAACGCCGACGCAATCATGATAATTCCCAGAACAATAATTATTCCATTTATCATGAAATTGCCTCCTCTTTTTCACTCTCATCCTCAGCCAGTGCATCAGTCACAGATTTATCTGTAAGCGGAATTCCGATGTGATGTGCCGCACGAGCCAGCGCATGAGATGAAATCGGATTTGTGAAAATAATAAACAGGATTAATATGAGGATTCTGAAGATGCACATACACTCGATATGCCCAATCGCTATTCCCGCCAGAAAAAGTAGAATCCCCAGGGTTGTGGCTTTTGTACCAGCCTGCATCCGGTTATACACATCGGGCATCCGAACAATTCCTAAAGCCCCGAGCAATAAAAATATCGAACCGACGAAAGTGATTATCCCGCCGAAAACTGCCATTACAGCCCCCTTTCCAGGTAACGGGCAATGGCAACGACGCCGATAAAACTAATCAGTGCATAAACCATCGCAACGTCCAGGTAAATAACCCGCTGGGCAATCGAGGCAACATAAACAATCAACGATATCGAAATAATGGTCATTACATCCAGAGCGACTACCCGGTCCGCTACATTGGGACCTTTCAGCAACCGCCACGCAGCTAAAATAATCGCAATTAACGCCAAAACAGCCGACGTATTATAGAGAATATCAGCCAAACATCACCTCCAGGTACTTTTCAAATTTTGATACAATCTCTTGCGAAGCCAGATCCACATCCTGTGTACTAACATCAATCCAATGGATATAGAAATGATCACCCTTCGTTTCGACGGTCAATGTTCCGGGCGTCAAAGTGATCGAGTTCGCCAGAACCAGCCGTCCGGTTTTTGAATTCAATGACGTTTTAACTTTCACAATTCCAGGATTTATCGGTAGTTTTGGGCTCAGGACACGAAAAGCAACATCCAGATTCGACCGGACAAGCGCCGCCAGAAAAACAAAGATATACGCAATACTATATATGAGAGATTTAAACGTAATCTGAAAATCGCCAAATACAGCCGCTTTCCGGGAAAAAACCAGGGTCAGCAAGATAACAATCACTCCACCTGCTATCAGCTCCTGACTGTCTATCGACGTCAGCAACACCCAGAATAACAAGAGGAACAGCAGCAGTAATATTCCCTGTTTAAAGATTTTCATCTATCCTCCGGTAAGATTTGATATTTGATATACAATATTTTAAGCAATTAATTCGGCAATGAAATTCAGTTAACATGTAATTCCCTGTATCAGTAATTGATAGAGATAATCGACAGGGTCTGATGAGATTTCACTCGATTCATCATTGGATTTGACAGTATGGGTCCGTTCAAATGCCTGGTTCGGCAAAAAACCCGACATTTGTCCCCACAACGCGATGGATAGTTTACTGGCGTCAATATTGGCTATAATACTTTTCTCAGTAATACCATCCCGAATAATAGTATCGATCATGGCAACGATCGCATCATTCTCCACCTGGGCTAGTGATAACATCTCATTGTTTTCATGACATTGTTCAATAAAATCCCGAAAACGAATCAGTGCTTTCGTGTAGTCGGGATATTCTTTCTGATACTGAAGGCACACTTGCAATAGCTCTTGCAGTTTCTCAATACTTTTTGTGGATTGTTTTGCCACTTTTTCGATGGCTTCTCTCAAAAGGATTAACCCACGTACGGCGATGGACAAACAGATTTCGGACTTTGTATTAAAATAGAGATACAAGGTTCCTTTGGCCAGTTCCACTTTGGCGGCAATGTCATCCATTGTGGAATTTTCATAGCCTTTCGAGAAAAAGACCTCTTCCGCAGCATCAATAATATTAACCCGCCGTTGCAGTTTTTCCCGTTCTTTTCGTTCTTTAATGCCCATAAAATCCAATCAATATTTTTTACACGTCTAATTTATGACTGGTAGTCATTTTAATGCAAGTAAAATTATTTTCGATGTCTTCTTATCCTGACAACCCCATCTTTCACTGCGAAAGGTGAATAATAAATAATGAACGACACCAGACCAACCACTTCGAGAACAAGCACATACCAGGGCCAGGGACCGAAGAAGTCTATCAGCGAGGCTGTTTCGGGTTTATGACAGATAAACAGGTAATTACCATCAAATAAATAATTAAATCCGGCGATAAAAACCATATATATATTCGTTATTAAAAATACCCGAAAAATCGATTTAAATTGGGGCCGGTAATTAAATGAAAAGGTGCTGTATAGACTGGATGTGACAATTAATCCATGAGAAACGAAAAATTGTAAAAAACGGTAATGGGGAAATGGATAGAAAATATCCGGTTGCAACAGCGCCTGGATCGCGCCACCAAGCCCCCAAAAATAAACCAGTTCGTAAAGCCGATAATTTTTATTGATCAGCATGACGGCACCGAGTACAATGGCCGCACCACATAGATGTAACGGCAATGAGGTTCCCATCCGCCATTGCCCACAAGAAAATCGCCAGAGGTTGAGTGAAAGTTCCTGGAGAATCAGCATCACCGCCAGAGTATAGCGGATGATTTTATCACGATGTTCGTCCTTATGATTTTTCAACCAATAGATAAGCACAACATTAATCAAAGCAATTACCAAAAGCCCCATGAAGTGCGACGTTGAAAAGATTTTGAATACGCCATAAGGATAATCGAATAAAAAGTATTTCTGCATTGAAATTTCCCCTCTTAATGAGGTTTAATTTATAAACAGAAATTATTTCGTCAAGAATATTTTATACGAAAGTGAAGGGATTAAAATAGTTTTTTCACGATATCCATAAATTTATGGTTTGCCTTTGGAAATGGAAACCGGTCCAATTCCTTACCAGTCACCCAGCGATAGTCGATCGGATTGTTCAGGGAAATTTCGACACTAATATATTCGCAAATAAAAAGACCCGTGATTTCACACAGGGCAATTTAAATGATTTAATGAATTTTGTCATACTTCTTTGACGCCAATGCCCGGTTTATCATTGACTACTACATAGCCATCCACCAATGCTGCACCGACAAAAGGGTCATTGCTGATCAGCAGATTCCCATCGAGATCGGCATAATCGATCAGCGAACACATCTGAGCGGCGGCGGTGATCGCCACAGAACTTTCGATCATACAGCCGATCATAATTTTCATACCCAGAGATTTTGCCAGCCAGATCATCCGCATGGCTTCCTGAAGGCCACCGGATTTCATGATTTTAATGTTAATTCCGTCATAGGCTTCCGCCAGTTTCGGGATATCCTTAGTTGATTTAACAGCCTCATCGGCGATAATTGGAATCGGCGACCGATCGCGCAGCCAGGCTGTCTCCTCCATCATGTGCGACGGCATCGGCTGTTCAATAAATTCAATTCCGTTTTTCACCAACCACTCGATTTTCCGGATTGCTTCTTCCTTATCGTTCCAACCTTCGTTGGCGTCGACGCGAATTGGTTTATCCGGTGCCTTGGATCGAACAGCTTTGATAAATTCTTCGTCATTGGGTTTACCAACTTTTACTTTCAATATTTTATAAGGAGCCGCCTCTTCTGTCTTCTTGGCCATCACTTCCGGCGTGTCGATTCCAATCGAAAAGGACGTCAATGGCGATTTCTCAGGATCAAGACCCCAAAGCCGGTAGAGCGGAGTGTTCAGCGCCTTGCCAACCCAATCCATCAAAGCAATGTCCAGCGCACATTTTCCGGCTGTCTGTCCCTCACAAAGATTCTGGATATCATAACCCAACTGAACAAATTCGAAAGGATCGGCACCTGCAAACAGTGGCATTGCCTTTTTGACAACTTCAATCGTCGATTCCGGGGTTTCATCATAACGAACATTGGGCGCGGCTTCACCTATTCCAACAATACCGTCTTTTTCCAGTTTTACAAAAACATTCTGTTTGAAATTACTCGAATTCCGGGCAATCGTCCAGGTGTGTCGTAAATTTAGTTGCTTGACTTCATAGCTCAGATTCATGCCGCTTCCTTTCGTAAATTTTTGTTTTGAGCACGCAATACCATTCAATCCCGATGTAACGCCTGCTGCCATCGTCGCTACACCAATCGTTTTAAAAAAATCCCTTCGCTTCATGGATTACCCCTCATTTTCATAATGTTAGTACTGTGAATTTACATTCGTTAATTCTTTAAGACAAGATTTCTTCAAATCCTTGTTCGCATTAAGAGAATCTGTTAAATTGATCAACGAATATGAGTAGTCCGGCAAATTAAAGGACCTATGTTGAAACTAACCAAAATCAAAGCGCCAAACACCTATCTACTGATTTTCAGTATAATTATCATCACTGCGGGATTAACCTGGTTAATTCCAAGCGGTGAGTATGACCGCTCTGAAATGAACGACCGCATGGTTGTCGTGTCCGGTTCCTATCATGCCGTTGACAGTAATCCGCAGGGATTCTGGGCAATATTGAAAGCGCCGATTCGCGGATTTACCGATAAAAGCGCTGCTCTGATAGTGGGATTTGTTTTAATTGTCGGTGGTGTTTTCGCCGTATTAGAAAAAACCAAAGCCATCGACGCTGCCATCAAGGCAATCGTTAAAGCGCATGAACGTTCACCACTTATCGAAATGCTCTTCATTCCGATATTCATGACAATTTTTTCCATTGGCGGTGGCAGTTTTGGAATGGGTGAAGAGGTAATACCATTCATCTTGATTTTTGTACCCCTGTCCCTGGCGCTTGGTTACGATTCCGTGGTTGGCGTTGCAATTCCCTTTGTCGGGGCCGGGGCCGGATTCGCGGGAGCATTCCTGAATCCCTTCACTATCGGAATTGCCCAACAGATTGCCGATCTTCCGCTCTTTTCCGGAATCGGTTATCGATTGATCTGCTGGTTCATCTGCACAGCTGTTGCCATAATGTTTGTCATGGTTTATGCATTAAAAATTAAGAAACAACCTGGCAAAAGCATCTCCTTCGAAATTGATGAAGAAAAACGAAAGACCTTGCATATTGGCGATATTGAGAATTTTAAAGGCGTCGAAATTCGTCATAAACTCGCTCTCTGGACATTCGCAGCCGGAATGGTGGGAATGATCTTCGGCGTTCTGAAATTTCAGTGGTACATCGAAGAGATATGCGCGGTATTTTTTCTCACCGGTATCATTGTTGGTATTGTCGGAAAATTGTCAATCAAAGAGTTTACCGACGCCTTTGTTGTTGGAGCCAAAGATATGGTCGGAACGGCACTGATCATTGTATTAGCACGGGGTATTCTGATCATTGCTGAAGATGGCCGGATTATTGACACAACACTAAACGCCCTCGCAGGTTCGATCCAGCACTTGCATCCGATTGTATCATCCCAAGCTATGTTCGTGATTCATTCGATTATCAATTTTTTTGTACCGTCGGGTAGTGCAAAAGCAGCCCTGACCATGCCGATCATGATCCCCCTTGCAGACCTGGTCGGTGTTACCAGGCAGACGGCAGTATTGGCATTTCAATTCGGCGATGGTTTCAGTAACATGATTATTCCGACATCGGGAATCACCATGGGCGTTCTGACTTTATCGGGAATTTCCTGGGAAAAATGGGCCAAATGGCTGCTGCCACTGGAGATCATTTTTCTGCTTGTCGGATGCATATTATTAATTCCACCTTTTTTAATGGGCTGGTAATATGAAGTTAAAAAATTT
>JAHJGX010000204.1 GCA_018824205.1 bacterium | reverse complement strand
GATTGATAAAAATCCGGTTGATGCTGAATTCTTTCGGTATCTGCCGTTGGATCATGTTTTCGGTCTGATTCTTGAATACATCCTCATAGCCGGCGATATAGAGCATTTCATTCCGCCAGGGGCCGACTGGCGCATTATTTGTGTAATTAATACGCTTGTCAATGAGTAATTCCAATTCTTCCTGGTTTGATACGGGCCAGCGTCCAATCGCATATTCCGGTATCCCGGATTTTTCTTCTAATGCAACATACCAGTGATCGCTGGCACAGGCGCCATATTTATAAGATTGATTGAAAAATGCCGGTACGGATTCCTGTTCCCGAATTCCGGAATCACCAATTAAAAGAACGGATTGGGGTTTGTGTGTCCAATTTTCATGAATGAAAGCCAGGTAATCCCGAATGGCATAAGGGCTTACGATTCCGTCATTGAATTCATTGTAAATGTCTCTGATGCCTACTACCCGGGCATTAATGCCGACGCTTTGATAATAGGAAATCAGTTTTGAGAGATTATACTTAAACTGCTGATCTGATATTATCAGCAGATCAACGGGGTTTTCTTCAGCAGAAATATTGAAAATTGTATCGGCTTGAATACTGAGCGGCTGCATCGTTCCTGCCTGAGAAGCAGCAATATAAAAAGTATTATCGTCGTGAATGTAATCCTCAACCAAGACTGAGTAATTATCCGTCAGCGTACTGTATTCGACGCTGAAGTCCATCAGTTTGCTTTTTCCGATCTTATAAACAGAAATGTCCGGGTTTTCGAAACCACTAATTTTAAAATGATATGTTCCGGTCGGCGTTTTTTCAGGACGATTGAAATCAATCCGTTCTTTGTATGCCTGGTACAGCCGTTTATAACGAATGTTCAGATAATCAAAGAGCACCTTGTCGTATTTGTTTGTGGGATCATCACCGGCGACCGCTAATTGAATTTTATTTTCACCGTGCCTGAGGTACCGGTTCTGAAGCGTCTGACCGGTATAATTCCGGATAATATATGGAACCTGGTCTCTCCAGCTGTCGCTGGTAGTAAAATAGTCATTTATATAGACAGTTACAGTATGATTGCCCTCCTGGTAAGTCAATCCGTGCATGCCAACTTCTATATTGAACGGTTCTGAAATATTCACATTCGGATGAATCAATTGAAAGTTGTAACTCCTGGTTGTGCCGCCATTGATTCCGCTGTCAAAAAACCAGTGATCCCGCGTATGTGTCGGAAGATCGGTATCGACTCGCCCAAGTCTGTCAAAATAACTATTTACTTCAAAATGGGACGTATACTCATAATCCGACGGAACGATTGCATCATTAGTGCTGATCGTTGTTTTAGCCGATTCCTCGGCGTAACGCAGACCGTTTTGCACACCCCAGGTCAGGAAGTAGACATTTTTATCCGTAAAGGGATCATAGCAATAATCGGCCACGCTGTTGGGATTGCGCTGTCCGTAGAATTCGATGTAATCGGATTTATCGAAAGAACCGTCGGATTCTCCTTTGATGTAGATGGGTACTTCGAGGCCTTTATTGAACATTTGAAAAGTCCGTGGATCGACTTTCTTGACTGCAGCACCGTTATCTTTCAGCTTTGACTGGCTGATGCGGTAAATTCCGGTGGCATCCAAAGTTATCCGCATCATTTTTTTGTCGTACAGAAAATGAGTCCCTTGTTTCAGAAGTGTTTTTTCCGAAGGCAGTCGCCGAACCTGATTGTTCAGATTCAGAGCCTTTTCCAGATTTGATTTTTCAGATATTTGAAGTTCACGTAGTGTTGAATTGTCCGCGATAGATAATGATACATTCAGCTCTTCGTAGTAGCGCAGCTGCTGGCCGTTGTCGATTAATTGATAGGGATAAATTGTTACACTAGTAAGCGGCAGATTGTCGACATATCCCAGAAAAGTGATAATAACGGTTTCACGGGGATATAGATTGCCAATGTCGGGATTGGATATATCAGCGAATTCAAACTCTGCATTGTCCGGTTTTGATCTGTCGGAAAACCGTTCAAGTTTTCCGTTGATCGGCAGGACAATCCGGTCGGAGCCATTAATGTGATAACTGATATCTTCGGGCATTGCGTTGAAAATTTTATTGAAGTATGGGAGGGAAGGATAAGCAAGCCGGCTGTCGTTTTCCAGCGCTTCGGTATGAATTGAAGTAAAACCGGCCGCTGTAATGAATAAATCGGGTTCACCAATTGATCCCTGCCAGATCAAGCGGCTATTGTCAAGCCATGTTTCTGAATAGAAAACTGGTTGTTTGGATTTTATAAATTGGGAATTAGAAAAACCCGACTGGTTGAAAACCGGGCTTATTAAAAATAGTGAAATAACTAAGGCATAATTCTGCCCGGATTTAGTGTTTTTCATTCCCTATGAAAAATAGTTCTTAATAATTATCATCATTAATTTAACACACCTGATGAATAAAATGTCAATATTTTTTCCCGCTTTCTTTTTCTTTCTCGTCACAAAAACAATGAAGATTAACCCCCGGTTTTAACCGGGGGGATAAAGCCTGGGCATCACGTTTCCGACTTCAGTCGGTGTCGGGAGCTCACTCCTGACACTCTTCTCTCTTTTCCCTGCCGTAAACGAGAGGGCTACTGAATTGTTTATTATACCAATACGGCTTTACTACTTCACAAACACAATCTTCTGCAGATTGGTCTTCCTGCCCGATTCAAGACGCACAATATACACACCAGCGCTGAGATTCACCGGCTGCCAGGTAAAGTCATGAGTTCCGGCAAGTTGATAAGCGCTGATAAATGTCTCAACGAGTTGTCTGCGGATGTTGTAAACCTGTAGCGTCGTATGACCGGCTTCTTTTAGTCCGTAACTCAGTGTCACCACCGGATTAAACGGATTCGGGTAAGCGCGCTGTAATCCAAACTCTGTCGGAATCTTCGCCCCCTCAGCCTCAACCTTAACCTCAAGCTTCTTATGCCAGGTCACTTTGCCGTTGTAGTCCACATCGCCAAGGCGGTACTCGTAAGTTACACCGGGCTGCACGGCTTTATCTGTAAATTGATATTCCGTCCGGTAGGTTACGCTGCCCTGACCCTGTAATCGTGAATCGGTAATATAACCGGCAATTTCCTCCCAATTTCCCTGCCAGCTTAACGCCGTCAGGCAGGTAGTATCCATTATTTTCTTTTCTATCTCGCGCTTGACCATTTCAGCTGTATACTGTTCTATCTCATCAGTAAAAGTTTTCTGCTTTTTACGAATGTCCTGTCCCCGGATGTGGCTACAATTCTGTATAGATACATTCCGCTGGGAACTGTATTTCCCGACTTGTCTTTTGCATTCCAGATGACTTGATAATGTTTTGCTTCCCGGTCAGCATTTACAAGGGTTATTACTTCCCGGCCTAACAAATCATATATCCTTATATCCACATGGCCACACTTTGGCAAACCATAAATTATTGTTGTCGTCGGATTAAATGGATTTGGGTAATTTTGTTTCAGAGAAAATTCCTGAGGTATTTCACTCATCAGATATTCAATTCCAGAAACATGGTTCACAATAAAAATAAGAGAGTCATAAATTGTGAATTCTCCATCCGACACACTCATAATAACCGTATCCCGACCGAAAACGTTTTCCTCGGTCCAGAAAATCGCGCTGTTTAATGTGTCATTAATATCACACAAAATAAAACTGCTATGGACAAATAACCAGGTCAAACTCGTATCGGGATTGTCAATATCTGAAGCAAATTCAGTTAATAAAAGTGTGTCGCGAACAGTTGAATTTAACAATATAGAATCCGGCATTAACTCAGTAAAATAAGGCGAATCGTTTACGGGGCGGACTGTGACAACAAAATATGTTTCATCAGAGAATTCACTGTCGCTTATTTTTGCAGACAGAGAATCTTTACCAAACCAATCATTTTCGGAACTTAGGGTAACAGAATCGTTATCCATTGTAATACTTACATTATCAGTATCTGAAAATGACCAGATGAGGGAACTATCGGCATTATCAGGATCGTTGACAAAAGCATAGAAATACGATAATGAAAATTTCAATTGTCCGTCTTCATTGAAGCTTATATCGGGTATCGTAGAAATAACCGGAGGGTCATTGACTACTATCACCGTTAAAATAACAGTTGAAGTGTCTTTTAATTCTCCGTCGCTTGCTATTACACTAAATGATGTATCCTGCATACCTTCAACCGGAATACCACTGACACTGTTGGGGCCGGCGCTCAGCCAGTCTGGTAAATCCTCAAAACTGAATGTAACGGATGAGCCTTCCGGATCAGTAGCTGTCGCCGTATAGGTGAACAGAACATCTTCAACCGCTGAAACGTTATCAGAAGATGTTATCACCGGTGGGTCGTTTACCGGTGTGACATCAATTGATACAATCATAGTATCATACAATTCTCCATCCGATGCAACAACCTGAAAAGTCGTGTTCAATGTGCCTTCAACCGGAATACCACTGACACTGTTGGGGCCGGCGCTCAGCCAGTCTGGTAAATCCTCAAAACTGAATGTAACGGATGAGTCTTCCGGATCAGTAGCTGTCGCCGTATAGGTGAAGAGAACATCTTCAACCGCTGAAACGTTATCAGAAGATGTTATCACCGGTGGGTCGTTTACCGGTAAATGACCCTGCCATTCTAAAAAAGGATATCCGCTGTTTTCATTCGCATTTATTCCCCAATAGTCATTGGAACCATTTGCTGTTTCATTCATAAAATCCCAACCCGCATCAGTAAATGTTGAAAGGGTTTTCATCTCGGCAGTGGTTTTGCCGGTACCACCAGCGCTGGTAGATCTCCCTGAGGTTTGGGTATCCCAGAATGAATTGCTGACGGGACCGTCATTCAACCCTACTAGCCCGCCAGTAAAACTACCCGCTCCTACAGTACCTGTAGAATAACAATTACTGACGGTGACAGAATTCTGACCTATCAGTCCGCCAAGGCGCTCAGTTCCAGCTACTGAACCGGTAGCATAACTGTTGCTGACGGTGGAAGAAGTAGCATTAACCCCCAACAGTCCACCGACTTGACTATTTCCAATCACGGAACCGGTGGCATAACTGTTGCTTATGGTGCTGGAATAATTGTGCCCCACCAGACCTCCGATATAACTACCTCCATCCACGGAACAGGTGGAATAACTGTTGCTGAGGGTGGCATTATAATTTCTCCCCACCAGTCCACCGAGATAACTAACTGCACTCAATCCACTCACTGAACCGGTAGCATAACAGTTGCTGACGGTGGAAGAAGTATAATTCATCCCCAACAGTCCACCGACTGCCTGAAGACCGGTAATATCCACATTGGTTACGCCGAGATTATCAATCTCAGTACCTTCAGCGGATCCAAACAGACCGATATAATTTGTAGATGGTCTATAAATGAATAAACCATCTATGGTATGATCCTGTCCATTGTAGGAGCCTGTGAATTTAATTGAACTATTGCCGATGGGTGAAAAGCCTAATTGGTCTTCGGCATCCCAATTTGCAGTGCCGTCGCCGTCCCAATCCACGTTTTGTTCATTTGCATCAAAACTAATGTTGGCAGTTTGGATAAAAGTTAAACCCCAATCACCATTAGTATTTGAAAGTGTTATCAAATCTGATGGTGTAGCGATCTGGAATGGATCACCGGATGTTCCGCTGCCGCCGCTGTATGCCATCAGGTTTGCGCTCAATGCCAATCCAATGATCAGCGTTAAAATAATTAGTGACAACTTCTTCATTTTCTTATCCTTTTGTAAAATGTTTGAATCGTTATAAAATTGAATCTTGTCATGTTTTAAAAAAGCCGAACTGCCAAGCAGCGGATTAATTCACGAGCCGGTGGGTAATCCGGGTTACGTTGAAAATCTTATTTATTTTCTCTCGCCTATACATTCTTTCTCTATGAACAGTATCTCAAATATATTGTTATTTCTTTCAAAAATCAATCTGATAATATTTCTGTGTCTGCGGAGTCAAATCAACCTACCGAAGATTGCCCGCCTGATGGCAGGCAGGGTATATTGTTAGCGCCCAGGATCCACCCAATGAATTGGGCGGTTACCCTTTTTACGCTTTCTTTTTCCTCTCCGCTCCTGCGGCGACACAAAAAAAGATTTGAGGAGTAATTTGATCCGGCGGCGGCCGGATTGAAAATTGGTTTCAGAACTTATTCTTTGTGCCTTTGTGGTTTATTCCGGTTTATTTTCCAGACCTGTATTTAGCGTTTTTCATTCCCAATGAAGAATAATTTATTAAGCAGTCCGCGGAGCATATCTTCATCCACGCTGCGATAAAACATGCCTTGATAAGCAACTGCAATTTTTTGAGTTTCCTCCGATACTACGACTATAACAGCATCGGATTCTTCTGATATTCCCAGTGCCGCCCGGTGGCGGGTGCCCAGCAGCGGGTCCAAATCAGGATTATCGGACAATGGCAAAATGGCGCCGGCGACCTCAATGATATCGTTCTGAATTACCACTGCTCCGTCGTGGAGGGGGCTTCCGGGATTGAATAAGGATACCAGCAGGCTGGAAGATACTTCTGCATTGATGCTGGTTGCAGTATCACGGAGTGTTTTAAAACGGATTTCTCGTCCAAGGACATACAGCCCTCCCCATTTTCGCCGAACCAGTTCCATTGAAGAATCGATTACGGCATCAATGGTTTTGGATTTTGGTTCCGCGAAAAAGCGACGCAGAATTCGATTCTGCCCGATCATGATCAGAATTCGTCTCAATTCCGGTTGAAAAACAATTACAAATGCAATAACCCAGACAGTCTGGAGGTGTCCCATTAGCCATGAAAGGCTTTGCAGGTTCAGTATCCGGGCAACAAAGGATAACAGAAATATCATCGCCAGACCGATGATCATCTGCGAAGCGCGTGAGCCCCGGAAAAACTGTAACAGTTTCAGAAATATCCAATAGACCAGCAAAATATCGAGAACATCCCAGATTGTCACAGTAATAAATTTAATAGTGAACAGTGTCATTTCAGTTTTTCCCTGCTATTGCATCGGCAATTGTCACTGCGCGAACGCTTTCTTTGACATCGTGAACCCTGACGATTGAGGCGCCATTGATAATCGCCGCTGCTAATCCGGCCAGACTGCCCTCAAGACGCTGGTCCACGGGTAAATCGAGCAATTTGCCAATCAGCGTTTTTCTGGATAACCCGATCAGAATAGGCTGAGCTAAGGATTCGAATTCTTTTAAATAACGTAAAATAGTATAATTGTCCGCAACGGTTTTTCCAAATCCAATTCCGGGATCGATAAGGATTTTGTTGCGGTGAATTCCGGCATTTAAAGCACTTTTGACAGAATTATTCAGAAAGTGAAGAATCTCATCGATCAGGTTTTCATATTGAGGATCTACTTGCATGTTCCGGGGTGTGCCCTTGATGTGCATCAGGCAGACCGCAGCGTTGAATTCTGCGACAGTGTCCGCCATCTGTGGGTCGAACGTCATACCGCTGATATCGTTTACCAGATCGGCCCCGGCTTCAAGTGCTTTTCGCGCGACCGCGGATTTATAGGTATCGATTGAAATGGGGATGTCGGTTTTTTTCCGTAACGCTTCGATAACAGGTATCACCCGGTTCAATTCTGTTTCAAGGTCAAGCGGTTCCGCGCCAGGTCGAGTTGACTCACCGCCAATATCAATTATATCGGCGCCGTCCTGCTCCATTTGAAGCCCGGATGCGACTGCATCTTCAAATCCGAGGTGTTTACCGCCATCGGAAAAGGAATCAGGTGTGATGTTCAAAATCCCCATCACGGCAGTCTTTTTCTTAAAATTAAATGTGTGGGAACCAAGTCGGAGCTTTGACTGAAGAAAATCATCAGAAAAGTAATTGCGGAGCTCTTTACGCAGAAGATCCAGACCAAATATCTGGTATTTCAGGTTTTCAATGAGTTTCAGGTAATGTTTCTTTGTACCGCTGAGAATTGCCGGAGCCTTGTCAATTGTGCAGGTAGCCGCTCCCCGGGACACAGCGCATTCACCACCCACGGAGAGCATCTGTTGTTTTAATATATTGGCAGCAGGTGCCGGAATAGGATCAGTTTTCAGAATATAAAATTCACCCTTCGATGACATGATACGAATTCCTCCCGGATCGACCGAGAGGGATTTCATTTCCCCGATATAGTGAGGAATATCATTTATCGTCAGTTTTCGCAGCAGTTGTACTTTCCTTTTTTACGGGTTTTTTCGGACTGGCCGTTTTTGTTAATTTAGTAGTCGGTTTTACCGGCTTTGATTTAGTCGCGGATTTATTATTGTTCTTCGGGTTTTTAAGTTTCTTACCTTCCAGAAGACGTTTGATGTCTTCACCGTCGATAACTTCATGTTCGAGTAACGTCTCGGCAAGCAATTTCAATGACTTGAGATTGTCTTTTAGAATTTTGTTTGCCCGTATCTCTGCTGTTTCAACAATTATCCGAACCTCTTCATCAATGATCTTTGCGGTATCTTCACTGAAATCCCGGTGCTGAGTAATTTCACGACCTAAAAAAATCTCCTGTTCCTTTTTTCCATATGTCAATGGTCCGAGTCGTTCACTCATTCCCCATTCGCAGACCATTTTGCGGGCCAGTTCCGTGGCGCGTTCGATATCATTTCCAGCGCCGGTCGTCAATTCATTAAAAATAATTTTTTCTGCAGCACGCCCGCCAAGTAAAACACAGAGAGTACCATTGATGAAGGTCCTTGAGTAGTTATGTCGCTCATCCATAGGAAGTTGATGGGTGATACCGAGCGCACGTCCGCGGGGAACAATCGTAACCTTATGAATCGGGTCGGCATCAGGGATGTTCATTGCCACCAGGACGTGTCCGGATTCATGGTAGGATGTTGATATGCGTTCTTTTTCTGAAATCTGCAGGCTTTTACGTTCGACGCCCATCATTACTTTATCTTTAGCCTCTTCGAAATCCTCGTTCTCAACCGCTTTTTTATTTTTTCGGGCGGCCAGAAGTGCGGCTTCATTGACAAGATTGGCCAAATCAGCGCCAACTAATCCTGGTGTGCCTTTGGCGATTATACTCAGGTTAATCTCCTTTGCCAGGGGGATTTTCTTAGTGTGTACCAGTAAAATACCTTCGCGGCCTTTAACATCGGGTACATCGACTACAATCTGGCGATCAAAACGTCCGGGGCGCAACAAGGCCGAATCCAAAACGTCAGGCCGGTTCGTAGCGGCGATAATGATCACATTTGTGTTTTCATCAAAACCATCCATCTCGACGAGTAATTGATTTAAAGTTTGCTCCCGCTCGTCATGTCCACCACCAAGTCCGGCCCCGCGATGACGACCGACAGCGTCAATTTCATCGATAAATATAATACAGGGAGAGTTCTTTTTGCCCTGTTCAAACAGATCGCGAACACGGGAAGCGCCCACTCCGACAAACATTTCGACAAAATCGGCGCCGCTGATGCTGAAGAATGGAACAGCCGCTTCGCCGGCAACCGCTTTTGCCAACAGTGTTTTTCCGGTTCCGGGAGGTCCCAGAAGCAAGGCGCCCTTTGGAATTTTGCCGCCGAGTTTGGAAAATTTTTCAGGCTGCTTAAGAAATTCAATGATTTCCTGGAGTTCTTCTTTGGCTTCAACACAGCCGGCCACATCGGCAAACGAGGTTTTTGGCCGGTCGGAGGTCCAGAGCCTGGCCTTACTTTTTCCGAATCCAAAAATACCTTTATTATTCTGACCTTGCATACGGCGCATAAAAAAGATCCAGATCCCGATAAACAGAAACCATGGTAAAATCTGGAACAGATAGGCTGTCCATTCAACAGTCTGTTCCTGAAAATTATAACGGAGATTGTATTGTTCCCAGTCGGCGAGCATGTACTGATCGTAGTTGGGAGGCAGGATAAAATTGAATTTCTTAACATCGGTCGGTCTGCCCTGAATAATCAGGGTGGTTTGTTCTTTCAGCGTCCCGTGAAATTGCCGTTCAATAATTGTAGCTTCTGTGATCTGACCGCTGGTCAGTAAATCTTCGTACTGTTTAAATTCAATTGTAATCTCTTCCTTTTTTCCGGTACCCAGTATTTGTATCAGAAATATTGAACTGATAATGATGATAATCCACATCAACGAAGTTTTTGATGCTTTTTTCCATTTGAATTCGTTATCCGGAATGTCCTTTTTCTTTCCCGGTTGATGAGCGCCTTTGGGTTTTTTGGGGCTCTTCGTGGGTTTTTTGTCAGGCTCGTTGGAGCGTAATATTGGTTTAAAATTGTCCATTAATGACCTTCTTGGTTTAAATAGTAAATAGATTTCAGGTTACGCATTTTCTGGGCTAAATCCAGACCGTACCCGACAACAAATTTATCAGGAATTGTGAATCCGGTATAATCAATCTCAAAATCCAGTTCCGTATAGTCTTTGATTAAAAGCGCGGCGAATTTAACGGATTTCGCCTGACTATCCTGAAGACGCCGCCGGAGGAAATCAATCGACAACCCGGAATCAATTATATCTTCGATTACAATCACGTCACGTCCGGTTATATCACAACTTATATCCTTCAGTAAGCGTACGGTTCCGCTGGTCCGGGTTTCGTTGGCATAGCTGGAGATTTTAATGAAATCAACTTCCGATTGAACATTCATCTCCCGGATTAAGTCGGCAAAAAAGATAAAACAGCCATTTAATACTCCGATCATTATCGGCGTCTTTCCTGCATAATCTCTGGATATCTCAATTGCCATTTCTTTAATTCTGTTTTGGATTTGTTCGGAACTGATCATTTCATGTAATGTCAATCCGCTGAATTTTCCATAATTATCATCCAGAAGAAGTGTCTTCGTCATAAGGCTGTTTCCTCATAAATTAATTTTAAAATTTGCGTCGTTGTTGAATCAATTTTATACAAATCTGACAATTTGTATCCGCATACCCAGACAATTGATTTTCCACAAATGAGTATCGGAATCTGTTCTTTTTTATGAAGTGCGACTTTTTGATCAATGAAGATGTCACTGACTTTCTTTGAATGGGATGAACCCAATGGCACAACCCGCTCGGCTTTTTGCCAGGGACGCAGGAAAAGCGGTGAAACGGCTATTTTATCAAAGTCCACATATTCCACGTTTTTATTCTCATTATCCGGTTTGAATTTACAAATACTTAATACTTCAGTTCTGAAATTAAAAAAGGCACTGGAGTAATGTTTACCGGGTATGATTTCAAATCCAGTCCAATTTTGGGGATCATTCTTTTGTATAATTAATTCATTCCGGTTTAAAGAAACGGTGATATTGTCCGAAATTTTCTGAATATTGCCGGTTTGTCCAAAGTGTATGAGGCTGCTAATGTTATCCATTATATTGTAATCAATGGTTGTTGCGTTTGAATGAAGAATGCTTAAACTTTCTCGAATTACTTCAAATATAACGGAATTAAAATACTTTTTCAGGTGAGAAATATCAAGCGCAATTTCAGTCGATGTCTGCCGGATCAGGCATTTTTTCAGGGCCTTTTTTGCTGACGTTTTATTCAATTGATCAAGATCAGAAAAGACTTCGGACAGATGCAGGATTGAGCGCTCAACGGAGGGATTGATTTCGGATTTAATGGACGGAATCAGTGTCTGACGGATATAATTTCGTGGAATTGTCGTATCGGTGTTCGTGTGATCTTCGCGATAGGGGATATGGTTTTCTCTGGCGTAGGCGTAAATATCTGCTTTTCGGGCGAATAATAGCGGGCGGATAATGTTGTCCCGCTTTACACGGATACCCTGAAGCCCGTTGATCCCGGTTCCTTTTAAAATTCGGTATAACACGGTTTCAACCTGATCGTTGGCAGTATGGGCGGTTGCGATGAGTGGGTTGGGGTAATTATCCCCGACTTCCTTGAAAAACTGATAACGCGCATCGCGCCCGGCCATTTCCACTGATACATGCCGCTTCCTTGCCATTTCTTTAATATTGACTGTCTTTGAAACAAATTTGCAATCGTTTTCCTGACAGAAATTTCGAACGGTAGCTTCATCCAGATCAGCCGCCCGGCCTCTTATTTGATGGTTCAGATGAGTTGCGATGAGATTGATTTTCATTTCTTTTCTATATTCCAATAAACATTTCAGCATTACCATAGAATCGACGCCGCCGGATACGCCTGCAATCACCGTGCTATTCTTTTTTAGCAGCGCATATTGTGCCAAAAATGCAGAGAAATTTTCGTAGAAAGAAAACATTCTAGATTAAATCTTTCAGGAACGGGTTGCTATTGAGTTCTGCGCCAATGGAGGTCGATTCGCCATGTCCGGGATAGACATTTGTGTCTTCCGGTAACTGTTTTAAGCGGATTAAACTTTGATTTAATTGCCTCATAGAGCCACCGGGCAGATCTGTCCGACCAACCGAGCCCCTAAACAGAGTGTCACCTGAAAAAAGATGCTTGCCCTTAAGAAAGCAAACACTTCCGGGAGTGTGGCCCGGTGTATGTAACACCTGTAGGTGATGGTTGTTTATTTCCAGAACCTGTCCATCGTGTAAATAGGTTGTAATTTCGGGCAGTTGAAAGTTAATTAAACCTAAAAATTGCGCTGTATTTTTAGCGGATTTGAAAGTCTCCAATTCGCGTTCGTGAATAGCAAGGGGTAAGTCAAACCGTTTTTGTAATTCTGCTGCGGCACCGAGATGATCGGGATGGGCGTGGGTAATCAGAATGAAAACCGGCAGCAAATCCAGATATTCAAGTTTACTGACAATTGTTGATGCATTATCACCGGGATCAAAGATTATGGCATGTTTGGTTTTTGTGTCTCCTAAAATCCAGGTGTTTTCAACAAATGATCCGGTTTCAACCGATTCAATAATCATGAATGCATCCTTTTTTAGATTTCGTCGAATATCAGGTCGCGTAATTCCAGAAGTTTTTCTTTATAACTGCGGGGAAAGAAAAACCATATAGTAGCTGCAACGGAGCTTAGAATTGAATTTCCATCCTGCATTGAATAACAAAATCCGGTCAATTCTTTTCCGTTTCTAAGGTTCAATGTGGGCACCGATATAACCGATTGATTCAGCACTCTGCCAAGGTAGCCCATGTCCCGTGAGAAAGCGGCAACCTGGCTTGATAATTCCTTGTTTGTCAGAGCGATTAGCGGATTTGCCTGAAAACTGTCAATAATCGCCTGAAGAGTAGTTTCGGTTTTAAGTCGTATATTAAAGTGAATAATGTGCAGGTATTGAGAGTTTACTTTCATTGCCGATGAATACAGGTCTAAATCCAGACCTACGGATTTAAACAATGAGGCTGCATCAAGCGCCTGATAGGTGCCGTATAATTCGTCCTGATGAGCCCCGATTTTTGGAGATGGTATGAAACCGTCAGCTTCGCTGATATCATTTGCCCGTCGAATGCAGACGAATCGACCTGATTCTATGTCTGAATGATTTTCGCTAATACCGACTGTCTTGACGATGCTGGCAATGTTGTGAGCATTGCAGGATACAATCCGAAGGTAGTTATCCTGTCCGTGAACAAGCGCCGGATCGTTGATAGCATAGGCATAATCTTTGCCAAAACCGGGCTCCCTGGATTGGGCAATAAACAGCTTGCCACTATCGTATTTGGAATAAATCAGGGATTTATTTTTGGTGGCCTGGCCCGGCTTGGAGCAATCTATAATGACGCCGGCCCGTTGGATGGCTTCATCGGAGCTGTAATCAATTTTGCATCCTGAACTGGCGAATTCGTCAGCGAATTCTTCGGGAACACACAACTTTGCACCGTGGGACACCAATCCTCTGACCATGGTGATATTCCGAATTTCGGACAAGTCCGGCTGAAAGCTGAGTTCATCAATTCCCAAGGATTTACGCCGACCGGCCAGGATTCCGATTAATGGAGTTCCCACAGTTCCGGCGCCAATAATATGAACGATATTTCGTGGCATTTTATGCCTTTATGGTTAAGCATGAAAAATCTGAAAAATCGACGTAAGTTAATAACAATTTAAGTTTTATAAAATCTATTAAAATGATAATAAAAACCCGAATAAAATATTGACAAACTGGAATGGTTGTTATATATTGAAGTTGTATGGACAACCAGACAATCAATCAAATTTTAATAATATATGTGTCCAAAATTTAAATCCATCGGTCAAAAATGTGTTTTTTGCTTCTTTTTAATTCTTTGTCTTTATTCCTGTAAGTATCGAGAAATTACCGTTGGAATTGTTGGTGATCAATTTGGTTCCTATGATACCGAAAAATCCTATCAAGTAATGCAACTGGCTGTTCAAAAACTTATCTCCCATGATCCTGATGTTCTGTTGCATGTTGGTGATATTGCAGAGAGTATTCGCGGAGTTGATTCATTTGAAGATTATGAGGCAAATTTTAAAACTGCCACAACAATTATGAATGGAAGTGGGAAGCCCTGGCTGGTCGCAGTCGGTGACCACGATGTGGTACAGCCTCAGTATCAGGCCTGTTCATCAGATCGAAGCCGGGAAAAGTGGTTCATGGACTGTTGTCAACGATATGAGACACCGGTTGGTGAAAAACCATATTACAGCAGTGATGTTAAAGGATACCATTTTATTTCGCTTTATTCTTTGGAAAATCTGCATACGGACCCGCGCTGGGGATCTATTTTTCTGAACAAAATAAATACGGATCAGCTTTCCTGGTTGCGAGATGATCTTGAAACCAATAGGCGCTCCAAAGGCATTATTGTCCTTGTTCATCACCCGCATTGGTACGTTTGGTCCAACTGGATGGAGATTCATGAACTTTTAAGGGACTATCCAGTCATTGTGGTAATTGCCGGACATTATCACTATGACCAGGATGACGGGATAATTGATGGTATTCGTTATATCGTTATGGGTTCTTCCGGGGGAGTAGTAAAAGATACTGATGCTCATTCCGGCGGTGCCCAGGAATATGCTGTTCTTAATCTTAAGGGACGTAAAATCAAAGCGTTGAGCCTGTTTGAAGTAGAATCCGACAGTGTTCTTGAGCTGACGTCGCGACTGAGTATGGATCGTATACAGGCGTTATCATGTATGTTGGATAATCTATGGCAAGATGTCCGTCTCGTAAGAAAAGAAGGAAAAATAATTGCACGGAATAGTGGTTCTCCGGATGGTAGCTATGTTGGATTGGCTTCCCTGGCTAATCCGATTGATATTCCCATTGAAATAGCGATTGAATTTCCGGGTATAATATTGACAGACCCGGTTTGGAATATTGCTGATTCAACCATGTGCGGATACGATCCGATTAAACTCACGCCCGGAGAACGAATCGGTTGGGCGAATTATTCGAATGTTGGTCAATGGTACCGGCCATCAGCTCTTTGGCAGGCGAAAATAATTTCAGAAAATAATAATTTCAGCCAGATTACTTTATCTGTTACGGTTAAGTTAGAAGATATAAAACAGCGATTTATTCGTCGCGAAATAACATATAGTGTCCACTAAAAGGTATCGGGATGAATCAGTATTTCGATAAGATCGATAAAAACAGCATTGTTCCTTATTACTATCAGCTTCAGGAAGTTCTGGAGAATTTAATTGATCAGGAGATTTATAAACCAGATCAGAAACTGCCATCGGAAAATGAACTGCGCGAATGGCTGGGAATCAGTCGTCACACAGCACAAAGGGCATTGAAACATCTTGTCGACAGAGGTATTGCCTACCGGGTTCAGGGAAAGGGAACGTTCGTTGCAAATAAGACAATTACGTACAGTTTAGTTGCGAATCTAAGTTTTTCTGCAGAAATGCTGGGATTGAATAAGAAAGTCCGGAGTAAACTAATCTGTGCTGACGAGATAACCGCTCATAGTCTTATTACAAAAATGCTTCAAACCGATGAGAAGGCGAAATTTTACAGCATTCAGCGCTTACGATATGTGGATGATATCCCGATATCCTTACAGACGTCCTATTTACCGGTATTATTGGTTCCTGGATTAATAAATAAAAATTTTGAAGAAGCATCGCTTTTTACGATTATTAAAGAGGAATACGGATTGGAAATTGGCGAAGCATTTGAAACATTGCAATCTGTAAAAGTCACCGATTATGAGGCAGAGCACCTGCAAATTAAAGAAGGGGATGCTGTATTTTTACTTGAGCGGACTACAAAATTAAAATCCGGTGAAATACTTGAATTCGTGAAAACAATTTTGCGTGGAGACCGCGGTAAGTTTTATGTTGGTTTCAACGAAAAAAATGGTAATTAAGAAAATTCAATGGAAACGTCACAGCTTAATATTCTGTATCAGCAAATCAAGAACGGTCAGATAGGAAATAATGCTGATACTATTCGGGATCTGACAAGGATTGCATTAACAAAGGATTATTCGCTGATAGTCGCCGTTGATTCGGACGGGGGAATTGGATCTCTGGAAGGGGATACCATTAAATGCGATCCCTATCAACTGGGACGTTTTGCGATGCGTGTGCCATTACTGGAACTATTATCATGCGGAGCGAGTCCTCTGGCTGCATTTGATTTGTTGACGATCCCGATGAAAGGGCCTGGCGAAGAAATTGTCAGAGGGGTCCGCGATGAGCTTAGACAGGCGGGACTGAATGATGATTTTCCTCTATCCGGAAGCACTGAAGACAATGTACCTACGGTGATGACGGGGATAGGAACCACGATTATTGGATTAGTTCACAGTGCTGATTTTCGTCCGGGCAAATCTCAGCATGGTGATACGATTGTTTGTGTTGGTATTCCGAAGTCTGCACCGGAAGATATTGTTATACTTGATGATAAAGAGTTAGTAAATCAGCAGGATATCCTGAATATTCTTCAAATTGAAGGTGTTCATGAAGTACTTCCAATCGGATCGAAGGGTATTGCATATGAAGCCCAGGAAATGGCCAGGACAGCGTCAATTGAGTTTATACCAGCAGGAAAGCCTGTAATAAATCTAAAAAAATCCGGCGGACCATCAACATGCGTGATAGTGTCGTGTATCCCCCGTGTAGTTAAGCAAATTAGAAATAAAGTAATTGTTCCGGTTAATATCGTCGGTACTTTAAAATAATTCCGGAGGTGTGAAATTATTATAGACAGAGATGAAATAAAGAGACATATTAAGGGCTGCCTGGTCGGTGTCGCTGCGGGTGATGCGATGGGAATGCCAACGTCTATGATGAGCCCTGATACAATCAAACAATTATTTGGGAATTATATTGCTGATTTTTTACCGGCCCCAGCCGGCCATGTTATTCATGATAAAATGGTTGCCGGTCAGGTGACCGATGATACTCAGCAGACAATGTTAATTGCTGATTCGATTATAGAGAATGAAGAAATTGATCCGGAAGATATTGCCCGCAGGTTAATTCAATGGGGGGAAGATGTCAATGCGTTTGGATCGATGGCAGTCGGACCAAGCTCCTTGAGGGCACTTTATGCTATCCGTTCCGGCAAATCTGTATATGAATCCGGCTCGGTTGGAGATACGAATGGGGCGGTGATGCGAATTGGTGCTGTTGGTATTTACGGTAAAGGTGACCTTGAACGTACGGTTGACGCTGTGGAGAAGGCTTGTTTACCAACCCACAATACAAACATTGCTATCGCGGGCGCTTCGGCAGTAGCGATGGCAATTGGATGCGGGATAAATGGTGAGACAGATGTGGACGAAATCATTAATAAAGCCATTCATGCAGCTGAATTGGGGATGTCCCGGGGGAATATCTGGTATGGTGCATCGATTATTGAACGCACAAGATTAGCATTGCAGATTGTTTCGAAAAATTCTACAAAAGCTAAGATAATGCAAGAATTATATAACATTATCGGGGCAGGTGTTCAAGTCACCGAGACAGTTCCAACGTGTCTGGCAATTATAAAAATGGCGAACGGTGATGTGGTGGAAGCGATTCAAATTGCGGTAAATCTTGGTGGTGATTGTGATACAATTGCGGCAATTACCGGAAGTATTTGCGGGGCGATTTCCGGAATTGACCGGATTCCTGAAGCCTGGATTGAACTCCTTGAAAAAGTCAATCCCTACGATTTTAACAATTATACGGATAAGTTAATTAGGGCAATTTATAAATAAGTATGTAAATTTAATGGGGCAATTATGAAAAAGTTTTTAAGAATGACCTTAGTCTTTGGGTGTTTGGTTTTAATCATTTTCACCGGCCTTTCCGCTCAGGAAACCGAAGAAAAAAAATCAACATCGGAAGTTGTATTAATTAAAGAGGATTTTATAAAAAATAACTGTGAAAGCGTTGGCGATGCACTGCAGACTATTACAGGTGTGTATGTAAATTCAACTGGGGAAATTTCGCTCCGGGATGTCAGTTCTTCAAAAGTAGTTGTTGTCTTGGATGGCCAGCGGTTAAATACGGCCCAAGGAGGCGGGGTCAATGTCAGTGATATGCCGATTGGTAATATTGAAAAAATTGAACTTCTACGCGGCGGACGGTCGGCACAATACGGAGCGGATGCCGTTGGTGGTGTGATTAGAATAACGACAAAGTCCCAGCAGATGGGCAGTAAAATAGTTGGGATGGGTGCAAAAACGACATTTGGGTCTTATAATCGGCAAATTTATAATATTTCAAATACCATTAATCACAAGAAAATCAGTTCCTTTTTATCATATCAACGTGATATGTGGGATGGGAATTATTCATATATTGATTATTATGGTAATGAAAAAAGCCTGATCAATAATCAACAATCCGCATTTAATATATTTTATAAATTGAGTTTGGCGATTGACTCTAAACAGCAAGTAAATGCTTCTACAAATTATTATAAAGCAAACAATCGTACACCGGGAATGATTGATAATCTTACACCGGAAGCGGTACTGAAATATGATAATAAATCCTATAATTTGTCCTATGATAACAGTGCTTTATTTAAAGACTTCTCATTAAAAACTCAAGGATATTTTCTGGATTATGAAACCAAGTTTGATAATCCGGAGAATCCAAATGTTCCTCCCAGTGATCATGATAATTATGCATTAGGCTTTGAGCTTTCACAAACGGGGACTCTGGTCAAAGGGATTAGCGTAATTTATGGGTATTCATTAAGAAATGATCGAATACAGAGTACTGAAGTTGGAGATAAGACAAGAAATACTCACAGCGGCCACACATCTTTGACAGCCAGAAAAGAATTAAATCATTTTATTAACAGTCTTGAAGCGGCAATGGCACTGAGGTATGATTCTCCATCTGATTTTGAAAATGCTTTAAGTCCGCGATTTAGTTTTTCTGCAAATCATTCTGGCACAATTAATATTGCCCTACTTGCGCATATCACAAAGTCCTACAAAGCACCATCGTTTAACGACTTATACTGGCCCAAGGATGCATTTGCAATTGGTAATCCTGATCTAGTACCGGAAAAAGGTGATAATTATGATATAGGAATCACATCCAGTTATTCAGGTATCTCTCTTTCTGCCAATTACTTTAATAATGATGTGAAGAATTTAATTCTTTGGGCACAAGACCCGGCTGTCAATAATTTGTGGACCCCGCATAATATTTCAAAAACCAGTACTCAGGGACTTGAAACATCATTAACACTTGCTCTTTTCAAGGAAATGATTATGATTAATGGTGAGTATACATTTATGAAGGCACTTGATAAAGGTCCGGATCCCAATTACCATAACAATTATATTATTTATCGCCCTAAAAATAAATTTGATTTAACAGAAACGTTCAAATATAAATCCATTGAATGGAATTTAATTTACCACTATGTTGGTCTGCGCTATACTAATTCTACAAATACAAAATGGCTTCCATCGTTTTATATGATTGATACAAATCTATCCTATCGATTTAAAATGATGGATGTTTCCTGGAATAGCACATTCGAAATTAGTAATATTCTTAATGAAAGTTATATGCGGGTACTCGGCACAGCTGAACCCGGTAGAATGTATAAATTTTCTATTGGAGTTAATATCTGATAAAATCACTGATGAGTCAATTAATTAAGATTTTATCTGTTTTGATTGTTATTAGTTCTATTGCCCTTTCTGAGGATTATGGCAAGGTTTCTGGTATCGTAAAATGCGGACCAACAGATGAACCATTGATTGCTGTGAACGTTTATCTGAAAAATACTCATATTGGTTCGGCCACTGATGAAAATGGGAATTACTGCATCCAGCAAATTCCGCCGGGCAAATATGAAATCATCGTTAAGATGATCGGTTTTTCCCAGCTCCAACGAAAGTTTATTGAAGTGAGTAAGGGTAAGACTCTGACGATGGACTTCATTTTGCATCCTCAAGCGATTACATATAACAATGGTGTAACCGTTACTGCAACCCGTGGTCATTCTCTGATTTCTGAGGTCCCGTCCTCGGTAAATGTGATTGACAAGCAGGAGCTTGAGCTTAAAAACCCTCAAAATCTTGCGGAAGCATTGCAGAATGTTCCTGGTGTGAACATCAAGGATTATGGCGGACTTGGGAATACAAAATCAATATCCTTACGTGGATCGTCGGATAGTCAGGTGTTGATTTTGCTGGATGGACAGCGGCTTAACAGCCCTCAATCAGGCTCAGTTGATTTAAATCAAATATCATTGGAAGGGATCGAAAAAATAGAGGTCGTCCGTGGCGGAAATTCGGCATTATACGGATCGGATGCTATCGGAGGAGTTATAAACATTATTTCAAAAAAGGCTGATCCAGATAAACAGGGAATCTCAAGTGATTTTAAATTTGGGCTGGCTTCATTCGGCACATATACCGCAGAACCATCGATACGGTTTAACATTAAAAACAGCGGTATTACTGCATCGTACAAGTACCTCTCCTCCAAAGGTGATTTTTCCTACACAGATAACTATGGGAACCCTGCCACACGGGTGAATTCCGATATCATTTCCAGAGACTATTATCTTGGAATAATTCATGAGTTTGGTGATCCTCATTATCAACGAAATCTGTCGCTGACGTATAAACAATATAACTCTGTCCAGGGAGCACCGGGGACGATAGAGCCGTACTATTACCATGCCCGAATGTGGAACAGAGATAACAAAATCAGCGCGGTATACACCGGAAAAATATTTAATCTTTTTCATAGCCTGCGACTGCAAAGCTATTATTATGACAGTTGGTATAAATATAAAAATAATGAAACAGCCGGTGGCATTCTTAGTAAGTATACCACTCAGACCTATGGGAATGAAATTCAGTTCAATTCGGTGGTTGGTCCTCAGGTGTCATTAACATATGGCAGTGGTTTTCGATATGATCAAAACCGGGATAACATCACACAGAATTTTAATAAACAAACGTCTTATTACCTCTTTGTAGTTAATGAATCAGTGGTTTGTATCAATTCTTTATTACAGACCATATCATTTGTACCATCGTTACGTTATGATACTGATTCGAAATATATGAATCACATTGTCTCACCGAAACTTGGCGCAATCTTTAATTTTGGTGAGGGATGGAAAAGTTCATTAAAACTCAATGTTGGTAAAAGTTACCGGGCACCGACGTTCAATGATCTCTATTGGCCAGAAGATGCCTGGACGATTGGAAATCCCGATCTTGAACCGGAATATGGTAACGATTGGGATATTGGAATTCGTTTGCAATATCCAATATTAAACGGGTTGTATTTTGAATCTTGTTACTTTGAAAGCAATATGACCAATTTAATTATCTGGCAACAGGTTGATAAGTGGATGCCTTTGAATGTCGATAAAAGCCGAAACAGGGGTATCGAAAACAGTTTGAAACTTTCACCAATTAAAGAATTTTTGGATATATCGGCCAACTATATGTACCTCGATGCGCGGAATCTTTCAGAATCACCTACGACCCATAATAAGATCCTGGTTTACAGACCAAAACATACTGTCAACATTTCTGCAACACTACTTTTAAAATTCATTCAGCTGAATTATCAATACAGTTACATTAGTCGTAGGTTTACGGATCCGTCAAATAACTGGGGGATTTCACTGGATCCCTATTCGGTATCCGATATTACCGTGAATTACAATGCGAAAATTATAAATACTCAAATGGATTATTCATTTCAAATCAAAAATCTTTTTGATCATGAATACAGAGTAATTAGAAATATGCCGGTTCCCGGTAGGGAGTACCGGTTTTCTGTGAAATTTAGTATTTAATGGACAATTCTTTGAAAACAACCAAAAGGAGGAAGTAATGAAGAAGTTAATTGTGTTAGGGTTAAGTGCGCTGTTCTTATTTACGCTGTTCATCGGCTGTGAAGATGATCCCGAAACAGAAGAAGCGCCAGTAACCGCAACGGCACTGTATGTGCTCAATTCAGGTGGTCAGAGTATTTCTGTTGTGGACCTTGAAACCGGTACGGTCTATAATAATGTTGCTACTGTTGGCACCTGGCCGAATCAGCTGGTATTCAAAGCTGGCAAACTATATTGTGTGAATACCGGTTCAAACAATATTCAGATCTTCGATGTTGATGATTTTGCTGCGACACCTGAGGTTATTGATCTTGGAAGTGGCCATAATCCGCAGAATATGGTCTTTGTCGACGATGATATAACTTATGTCAGCTGTTCGTTGTCGGAATCGGTTGTAAAAGTCAATGTCACGACAAAAGCGGTTCTGGAAGAAATTGATGCTGGTGTTGGATGTACCGGTATTGCTTTAGCAGGTGGAAAGATTTATGCTTCAAACACGGCGTATAATGCAGCGACCTGGGGATATGGCCCCGGAACGGTTACTGTGATTAATGCAGCGACAGATGCTGTTTCATCGACCATTGATGTTGCATTAAATCCGTTTAGCGTTGGTGTCGCCCCCGATGGTTTGGTCCATGTTGTCTGTACCGGTGATTACTGGAGTGCCTGGGGCAAAGTCATGGTCGTGAATCCGGCTACAGATACTGTTGTTGATTCCGTGGTAACATTAGGATCTCCCGGTAATATCGCGTTTTCTGAAGCTGATGACATGGCCTTCCTGACAATTTGGGGAATGGGCTGTCTGACCTATAATACTGAGACTCTGGCGATGGTCAATGATACATCAAATTACTTCCTGGGTAAAGGCGGTACCGGAGCTGCTGCAGATGGCGATGGTAATATCTTTGTCTCAGTCTGGGATGATGACCAGGTTGTTCAGTTGGATAAAGATGGTACAGTCATAGCAACATTTAATGTTGGCGACAAACCAGCTGCGTTGGCATTGAAGGTGGAGTAATTCGACGGTAAAGGCAATGTTTTTAATAGGGAAAAGGAGATGGTCTTCCACGGCCATCTCCTGAAACCCTCAAATCAACGGAAAGGGAAGAAAATGAACAGGAAACAACACATTTTTTATGCAATAGTATTAACATTAATTGTTATTTTTATGACGTCCTGTTCGACTATTCCCGAACAGCGGATTATTTCACTTTCACCAAGCCATACTGAAGTTCTATACGCTTTGGGACTTGAAGATCAAATCGTTGGATGGACCAAGTATTGTAATTATCCCCCTGAAGTTCAGGAAACAGGTGGCTGGTTGCCCTATGATGAGTATGAATTCAAAAGTATTCACGATGAGTTGTATAACAAAGATGTAGCAGTTGTAAGTGCATTTACTAAAGTCAATTACGAATTAATTGATTCGCTGAAGCCGACTCTCATATTAGCAGTGCATAAAATGCAGCATGATATAACCCAAAAATTAAGGGATAAGGGTTATAATGTCTTGTATTTTGAGCCGCAAACACTTGAAGATGTTTTTAAATTAATACAGGGTGTTGGTGACGCTGCCGGGAAAACTAATAGGGCAAAAAAACTGATTGCCGGCTACCGGTATGAAATCGATGAAATCAAGTATATTACGGCAAAGATACCGAAAGCAAAGGTATATTTCGAGATAAATCATGTGGGCCCGTGGGTATTAGGTGCCGGTTCACCCATGGATCAAATCCTTGAGATTGCTGGTGGTGAGAATATTTTTAATGATGTCCAAAGTGAAGCATTTAAAGCGGAACTTGTTGACATTGTTGAACGAAATCCGGATGTTATTATGACACCATTGTGGCCCCATGCCGGCCGCAACGAGGTTACGACTGTCAGGGAAATTATGAATCGACCGGGTTTTGAAATGATTAATGCAGTTATAAATGATCGGGTATATCATTACGATTCATCATTATTAAAAAAACCGGGTCCCCGGCAGATAACAGCTATTAAGAAAATGGCTTACTTACTCCATCCGTACTATTTTGAAAATCCAAAAAATTCTGTCGACCCCTGGGAACTTGGTAAAATTGATGCCCTGTACTCACCGCCGACGGTTCCAAGATAGAATAAATGTAGCGGAGATTTTACAATGAATTATGACATCCGAGATATAAACCTAGCTCCTGCTGGTCAGGAAAAAATTGATTGGGTTGCCAAGTGGATGAAGGTGGTCAATGGTTTGTACAAAAAATTTAAAGATGACGATGTATTTACCGGAAAGCGGATTGCGATTTGCATTCATCTGGAAGCGAAGACAGCGTATCTGGCATTGACGATTCAACGCCTGGGCGCGGAAGTCTGGGTAACTAGCAGCAATCCGTTATCAACGAAAGATGATGTGTGCGCAGCATTAGCGAAAAATGGTGTTCATGTATTTGCCAAGCACGGAGCGTCGCAGGAGGAGTATCGCGGATTTATTAAAGCGATTGTAGATGCAAAACCCCATACAGTTGTCGATGATGGCGGTGATATCTGTGAATTTTTTCATAAAAATCCTGAATATGCTGTAAACCTGAAAGGAATTTGCGAAGAAACCACCTCTGGTGTTGACCGTCTGAAAGAGCTCGAGAAACAGGGAAAGCTACGATATCCTTCTATAGGTATTAATGATGCTCAATCAAAATATTTATTTGATAATCGTTATGGAACCGGGCAGTCAACCTGGACGGCGATCACTCATTTGACAAATATGAGTATTGCCGGTAAAGTTGTTGTCATTGTTGGGTACGGCTGGGTCGGTCGTGGTGTGGCTGTCAGGGCCCAAGGTATGGGCGCCGAGGTAATAGTTACTGAAATCGATCCTTGGAAGGGATTAGAAGCCCGTATGGACGGATACAAAGTGATGCCGATTGCCGACGCTGCTCCCCTGGGAGATTTCTTTGTTACAGCAACCGGTGAGTGTATGGTTATTCGTACCGAGCATATTCAGAATATGAAAGATGGTGCTTTCTTGTCAAACGCAGGGCACTTTGATTTTGAGGTAGATGTTCCCGGTTTAAAAAAAATTGCTAAGTCAGTTGAACATGTTAGAGATGAAATTGACGAATATGTGCTAAAAAATGATCATCGAATTTACCTGCTGGCCCGGGGAGGCATTATTAATATTGCCGGTGGTCTGGGCCATCCCGTTGAAATTCTGGACTTATCGTTTGCGCTGCAATTGGCAAGTATGCATTATGTGCTTTCAGCCACCGATCTCGAAGCAAAATTTTACCGCGTCCCTGATGAAATCGATGAAATGATTGTCAGGGAACGACTGAAGGCGGATGGAATTGCAATAGATGAAGATATCCGTTATAAATATCGCTAACAGAAGGAGCAGCGAATGCGTGTAATCAGTGCGCTAGGTTATGTTATTCTTTTAGCATTTGCATGGTTGTTCTCTACTAACCGTAAAAATGTCAATTGGCGGGTCATCGGCTGGGGGGCTGCAATTCAGGTTGCATTTGCAGGTTTCATTTTTCTTATTCCGGCAGGTGCGAAGTTGTTTATATTTATTAACCGGGTGGTCATTGCTGTTCTTGATTCTGCCGCAGCGGGTACTGTATTCGTATTCGGACGATTGGCTATCGGGCCTGGAATGACCGGAAATGCGGGGGAAACTTCCCTGGGTTATTTCCTGGCTTTTCAGGCATTACCGACGATTGTATTTTTTGCTGCGCTGGTTGCTATCCTTTATTATTTTAGTATAATGAATAAAATTATCCAGGGATTTTCATATGTTTTTACAAAGTTAATGAGAATTAGCGGCGCAGAATCTTGCAGCGCGGCGTCCAATATTTTTGTGGGTGTAGAGTCGGCTCTGGTTGTCAAACCCTATGTCGGGAAAATGACCCGGTCGGAGCTGAACACAGTTTTAACTTGTGGAATGGCAACAATCGCTTCCAGTATGATGGCCGTATATATTTTTATTCTGAAAAACCAATTTCCGACCATTGCCGGGCACCTGGTTTCTGCATCGATCATGAACGCTCCGGCGGCAATAATTATTTCAAAGTTGCTTGTTCCTGAAGACGGTGTTCCCGAAACACTGGGAATGAACATCAAACCTTATTATAAAAAAGAGAGTAATATGTTTGAGGCCATCATCGGCGGTGCCAATTCGGGTGCACGATTGGTCGTTGGGATAGTGGCTCTCCTATTAGCATTTTTGGGACTGGTGGAATTGTTGGACAGGATTCTCGGTCTGCTTGGCGGAGGAGTGAATAATGTCCTTAACATCAGTATTGACTGGAGTCTAAAGGGGCTTTTAGGATACCTGTTTTATCCCTTTACACTTATTATCGGAGTTCCGTTGGCTGATGCGGGTCATATCGCCCAAATTATTGGTGAACGAAGCGTCCTCACAGAGGTGACTGCTTTCCAGGATCTTGCGCTATTAATTAACTCCGGTGTTAATCTGTCACCGCGCTCGATTGTTATAACAACGTACGCATTAACCGGTTTTGCGCATGTGGCGTCCATTGCCATTTTTGTTGGCGGGATTTCAGCAGTGGTGCCGGAACGGTTAAAGGACCTGACACAGTTGGGTTTTAGGGCCCTGATTGGTGCAACAATTGCGAATCTCTTGACAGCTAGTGTCGCCGGGATATTTTATGCAAATTCATCTATTTTACTGAACTGATCATGAACTTTCATCAATATATTGAAAAGATGCCCAAGGTGGAGCTACATGTGCACCTCGATGGTGCGTTCGTATTGGATTTTTTGTTTGACCTGGTTCAGAAATATGGCGGTGACCCTGAAATTAAGAGCATTACGGATTTGCAGAACTGGTTTGTTTTCAGGGATTTTCCACATTTTATTGAGACCTGGTTCTGGAAAAACCGGTTTTTCCGGGAACCCGTTGATTTTGAGGAATCTGCATATCAGACATTGCAGGAATTTTCCCGTCAGAATATTGTTTATTTGGAAGCCATTTTTTCACCCTGGGATTATAAAGAGTCGGGGGTAAATCCAACAGACATTGCCCGGGCCAACCAGAATGCTGTTAAACGTGCACAATCTGATTTCAATATCCATTGCCGCTTGATGGTGGATATCACGCGCGATCATGGACATGAGCATGCGATGGATCGTTTGGATGAGATTACTCCGTTTTTAGGTGAAGAGATAATTGGTATCGGCCTGGGTGGCAGCGAGCAACGCTTTCCGGCCCATCTGTTCAAGGATGTATTTATCGAAGCAAAGAGACGTGGTTTTCATTGTGTTGCCCATGCGGGTGAAGTAGTGGGACCTGAATCGGTCTGGTCCGCCATAAAAGATCTCGAAACCGAGCGAATTGGTCATGGTGTTCGTGCTGTTGAAGACCCGGAACTTGTAGAATATTTACGGATTGAACAGATTCCGCTGGAGGTATGTATAGTCAGCAATATTAAAACCGGTGTATATTCCAGTTTTAATGAACATCCGTTTGCAGAATTATTCCATAAAGGATTATTAGTGACCGTAAATTCCGATGATCCGACAATGTTCGGGTCATCTCTTGCTGATGAGTACTCTGTGCTTTATCAGAACATGAATTTAACATTGCCGGAAATCAGGCATGTTCAGATTAATGCTGTTGAATCATCATTTGCACCGATGGATGAAAAACGGAAGATCAAGGATTTAATCAATCGATTTTGGATTGATAACGCACTGTCAATTACGAACGATTAGGTGATATAAAGGAGTAGAAATGGCTGGAGCAGTAATGTTAACCGTTATTTCCGGAGTTGGATTCGGATTAATCGGGATAATGTTTCGGATGGGGCAAAACCGGAATGTGATACCCATTCATATCTCTATGTGTATGGGAATAGCAGGGGCCATATTTTTTGGAATCCAACTGAGCTGGAGTCAATTTTTTCATTTGCCGTTACTGGCTCTCCTGTTACCAATAGTATCATCGTTCGGTAATCTGGCGTCCATGCATTTTACGAAAGTCAGCCTCTCCAAAGGACCATTATCTCCCCTGTGGTGTGCGATGAACCTGACATTTTTAACGGTTGTAATTTATTCATCAATTGTTTTTTCCGAACAGATTCTGCCATTCCAGTTTGCGGCATTAGCGGCCGGTATTCTCTGTGTCGTCTTTGCCTCATATTTAGGGAATAGCCCTAAAAGTGATGATGGCGATCCATCACGTTCGACGAAAGACAAGTTAATTTATGCCGGCGCCTTGCTGATTGTACTCCTGGGTAACAGTATGGCATTTGTTATCATTAAAGATCTGGGTACTCGAACAATCGCTTCAGGCACTAATACAACATATTTAATGGAATACCGGTCGTCAATCTATTTTCTGATGTACCTCAGCATGGCGATCACCTGCCTTGTTCTGGTGGTCATTCAAAAAGCAAAGCCGGATAGTATCGGAGACTTGATTAAGTTTGGATCAATTGCCGCAATCGGGTCCATCGTCGGCATGTTGTTACTTGGTTTTGCTGCCGCATTGCCCGCTGCTTATATTTTTACAATCAACGGGATGATTAGTATCCTTGTGGGAGTAATTGCATCGGTTGCCGCTTTCGGAGAAAAACGAACACCGGCCTGGTACGGTACGGTTGGGTTTGGCATTCTGGCGGTTATTCTCGCGAATTTAGATAAACTCCTCTCGTAAGGTGAGGCTCCGCCCAAGAAAAAAAAGTTCCCGGCTTGTGACTGGGAACTTTTTTTTCTATATTTCCTCGACAGTTAATTGAGTATAGGTATTAAATATGAATCCAATCCTGATCGGGCTAATTCTTTATTTAATTGTTGTTCTGGCAATTGGTTTGAAAAGTGCCGGTAAAAACAGAACCCAATCGGATTTTCTGATTGCCGACCGAAAGCTGGGAGCCTGGGCAATTGCTCTCTCGGAACGGGCAAGCGGTGAATCGGCCTGGCTGCTGATCGGATTGCCCGGAGCGGCATTGGCTGTCGGTTTTCTGGAAATCTGGACAGCATTCGGGAGTGTTTTAGGCATTATATTTACATGGCTGTTCATTGCGGTGCCTCTCAGAGAATTGGCCGGAAAATACGATTCCATGACATTGCCGGACTTGATTGCCAGTTATTTTAACGACGAGACAAAAACACTGCGTATTACTTCTTCGTTGATCATTACATTTTTCTTCACGTTTTATGTGGCGGCACAATTCAACGCGGCCGGAAAAGTACTGAATGTGACCTTTGGGATTCCACAACTGTACGGTATGTCCATCGGCGCCGGGATTATTCTGCTTTACACAATATTGGGCGGGTTTCGCGCTGTTGTCTGGACCGATATGGTTCAGGCGTTGATTATGTTATTGACTTTAATCATTTTACCAATTGTGGGGCTGTTTGAAATGCTGCACAGCAACGTTAATTTCCTGACTGGATCGGAATATTTATCTTTTGCCGGCGGTAAAACCGGAATAGTTGCTTTTCTGGCTATTCTGAGCGGACTTAGCTGGGGATTAGGATATACCGGTCAACCCCATCTCTTAGCGCGTTTCATTGCAATCAGGGATACGGCGGAAATCAAGCGTGGTCGGATAATCGCGTTCAGTTGGGCCATTCCGGCATTTTTAGGTGCCTTTTTTATTGGTATTATCGGAATGGCGCTATATGGCGCGGACAAATTTACCGATCCCGAATTTCTGATGCCCTTCATGGCGACTAGTCTTTTACCCGGTTGGATTGCGGGCATATTAATTTCAGGGGCAATGGCGGCGATGATGTCCACGGCTGATTCACAATTACTGGTAACAGCATCTGCAATCTCTGAGGATTTAATTCACAAAATCGGTAAAAAAGACCTGTCTCCGGAAAAATTATTGACTGTCAGCCGTATAGCAACAATTGCCGTTGGGATTTTTGCCTTTATCATGGCCTGTACATCGACGGATCTGGTGTTTTCTTTGGTCTCTTATGCGTGGTCCGGGCTGGGCGCCAGTTTTGGTCCCGTACTGCTGTGCATTATTTACTGGAAAAAAGTGACGAAAGAGGCTGCTATCGGCGGAATGTTAACTGGATCGTTAAGT
>JAHJGX010000203.1 GCA_018824205.1 bacterium | reverse complement strand
TTATGCGGAATATTTATTG
Organism: bacterium; assembly: GCA_018824205.1. Lineage (GTDB taxonomy): Bacteria > Fidelibacterota > UBA2242 > UBA2242 > UBA2242 > B118-G9. Next base: position 35,511 of record JAHJGX010000203.1, on the reverse strand, counting down.
AAATTGCTGAGGTCCTATCAAACGGATATGATTCTTTTAGCCGGGTATTTGAAACTGATTCCCGCGCCGATCGTTGAATATTATCGAAATGCTATTATTAATATTCATCCGGCACTCTTGCCTAATTTTGGCGGTAAAGGATTTTATGGTGAAAAAGTTCATCAGGCAGTGATTGAATCGGGAGTGAAAATAACCGGCGTCACTATCCATTTTGTCGATGAACATTATGATCAGGGAACAGTGATTATTCAGGAAAAAGTTAATGTAATTCCCGGAGATACACCAAAGACTCTGGGAAAACGGGTATTGGCCGTTGAGCACCGGCTTTTACCGGAAGTTGTTCGGGCATATTGTGCGGGTTACATTCAAATGGTTGACGGAAAAGTAGTTTGGAGCCGATGAAACCGTTTACGATAAATCGGGCGATTATCAGTGTCTGGGATAAAAGCGGTATTCTGCCTTTGGCCCGGGAACTGGCAACCAATGGCGTTGAAATCTTCAGTACCGGCGGGACTTACCGAACCCTGCAAGAAAACGGGATTGTTGTTCAAAAAATCGAAGATTTAACCGGTTTTCCTGAAATTATGGATGGCCGGGTAAAGACGCTGCATCCGCTGATTTTTTCCGGAATTCTGGCAGACAGGAATAATCCCGGGCACCAGGAAGATTTGAAAAAAGTCGGTGCTTCAGGGTTTCAATTACTTATTGTAAATCTGTATCCCTTTGCAGAAACCTTTCAAGCCGGTGATAAAACGGAAAACGAAATCATTGAGATGATCGACATTGGCGGCCTCAGCATGTTGCGGGCGGCATCGAAAAATTTCAACAGTGTGGCAGTTCTGTCCCATCCGTCCCAGTATAATGAATTCACAGACCGTTTCGAAAACAATACAATCGATGAAGACTATCGACGCTCACTGGCGAGAGATGTTTTTATCCAGACATGCAACTACGATACTGAAATTGCCACATTTTTTTCGGGAGAATCAGAGAGTTTGCCGGACTTGTGGCTAAATCATTACCGGAAAACAGCTGATCTGCGTTATGGGGAAAATCCCGACCAGAAAGCAGCTCTTTATAATCCCGAATCAAGGCCCAATTCAGTTCCTTTTACCCAATTACAGGGCAAGGAAATTTCCTATAACAATTATGTAGATTGCATCGCTGCCTACCGGGTTGCCTTTGAATTTCCCACGAACCGGGTGGTCTGCGCGAATCTCAAGCATACCAATCCCTGCGGATTTGGCCTTGGGGATACTCCGCTGGAGGCATACAGGCGGGCGGTGAAAGCCGATCCGGTCAGTTATTATGGCGGAATTGTCGGACTGAACTGTCCGGTTGATAAAACGGTTGCCGAGGAGTTTACGAAAAGCTTCCTGGAATGCATTATTGCTCCGGAATTTATGCCGGATGCGCTTGAAATTTTAAAGCACCGGAAAAACCTGCGTTTACTGATACCCGATGAAGATTATTTGTCATTTCCTTACGATGTTAAAGCCTATGGTAAAGGATTGCTGGTTCAGGAACATCAGTCTCCTGACGACATTGAAGAAACGTGGAGTCTGGTAACGAAGCTAAGCCCTGACGATTCATTCAAAGAGGCCCTCCGGATTGGATGGCATGTGGTCAAACATGTGAAATCGAATGCCATTGTAATGGCCGACCAGGATGGCTCAATCGGTGTTGGCGCCGGTCAGATGTCCCGGGTAGATTCAATGAAGATCGCGGCCCGGAAAGCCGACGAAGCGGGATTTAAGATAAGTAATACAATTATAGCCTCAGATGCGTTTTTCCCATTTCGGGATTCCGTGGATCTTGCGGCAAAATACGGCATTGCAGGTATAATTCAACCGGGTGGCAGCATCCGGGATGATGAAGTTATCAGCGCCTGTGATGAATATGGTATGTTTATGCTGTTTACACATAAACGAGTTTTTAAACATTAATTATTGGAGCAAATATGGGATTCTCGTTTTTTAATTTTTTTGGCGGCGACATCGCGATTGATCTGGGTACGGCCAATACCCTGATATACATGAAGGGCAAGGGTATCCTGCTGGATGAACCGAGTATCGTCGCACGTTCGACACATAGCGGTGAAGTCCTGGCTGTGGGGAGTGATGCCAAAGAAATGCTTGGGAAGACCCATCGGGACATTACGACAATCCGCCCTTTGAAAGACGGCGTCATCGCGGATTTTGAGATGACCGACGCCATGATCCGCGGGTTTATCCGTAAAATCAACATGAGTCGGATTGCCCGGCCGAGGATCGTGATCTGTATTCCGTCAGGGATAACAGAAGTCGAAAAGCGGGCAGTTCGGGATTCCGCAGACCGGGCCAACGCCCGGGAAGTTTACCTGGTTGAGGAGCCCGTGGCTGCTGCGATCGGTATTGGTATTGATATTTCCAAACCGATAGGCAATATCATTGTCGATATTGGCGGCGGAACAACCGAGATAGCGGTAATTGCATTGAACGGTATTGTAACCAAGCAGGCTATCCGGGTTGCCGGTGATGAAATGGATGAGGCGATTATCCAGTACTTTAAAGCGGAACACAATCTGCTGATCGGCGAGAGAACTTCCGAATGGATCAAGTGCACCGTAGGTTCGGCCATGCCGATTAATGATACGACGATTGCCGTCAAAGGCCGCAGCCTGGTAGCGGGTATTCCCAAAACCATTGAGGTGTCATCGGTTGAAATTCGGGAATGCCTGAAAGACACCATAGATCTGATATCTCAAGCTATTAAACAGGCTTTGGAAATGACGCCGCCGGAACTGTCTTCAGATATTTTGGACAGAGGTATTATTCTTACCGGTGGCGGCTCACTGCTGAAAGGTTTGGACCAGAGAATCCGTGTGGAGACGGATTTGCCGGTCAATGTTGCCGAAGAGCCGCTCCTGTCGGTCGTCAAAGGAACCGGAATCATTATCGAGGATTTAGATAAGTATAAAGAAGTCCTAGTGTAGTTTTGATGTGGAGAAAAATTTTATCCATCCTTTTCGATTTCTATGATTATTTTCTGCTGATTCTGCTCATATTTATCTCTTTTTTAATCCTGTTCATGAATGAAGCACCCGAATTAAGGTCTTTTCAAGGGGATGTGGCGGATGTTTTCTCCTTTATTCATTTCCCCGGCATGTGGCTTGATGAACTGTCCGGATTATTAAGGGAAAATGAGGCGTTAAAACAGGAAAATCTGCAATTAAAATTGCAAAACGTTGAGTTTAAAGAGGCTTATTTGGAAAACCGGCGCCTGAAAAAAATGCTCGGTTTTTTGGATAGTACCGCGTACGAAATTGTTCCGGCGAAAGTCATTAATCGCGGAACAACACCGATTGCCAATTCCATTTTGCTGAATGTTGGTAAAAATGAGGGGATTACCCCCAACCTTGCCGTAATCTCAATCAAGGGGATTATCGGGAAAACGATTGCGGTGGGCGATAAAACCACCCAATGTCAGATTTTTCAAGATGTGAATTTTCGCCTGAGTGTTAAATTTCAAAATTCCAGAGTTTTGGGGATTGTGATGTGGCAATCCGATGGTTCGGCGGTTGTTCGGGAGATTCCGAATACAGCCGAGATACATCCGGGAGAGTTGGTATTGACCTCTGGCTACAGTAAAATTTATCCGCCAAATATTATTGTCGGCGAGGTCATTGAAGTATATCAGGCTGAAAATGAGCCATTTCAATCGGCCATCATTCGATCCAATGCGGACATCAACACTATCGAAGAGGCTTTTGTAATTCTTTCATACTAAATATGAAAAAGTTTTTAATATTAATCGGATTTAGTTTACTGGCAATTCTTCTGCAACTGGTTGTTGCACCCTGGTTTTCGATCCAGGGTATTAAACCTGATTTTATACTGGTACTGGTTATGTTTGTTGCGATACTATATGGGCGGGTTTATGGCCAGCTTTACGGCTTCGGTTTTGGATTAATTGTCGACATGATTGGAATCGGTTCGTTTTTAGGATTGTCGGCCATGGTAAAAACAATTGCCGGATTTCTGGCAGGCTACCTGAAAGGTCGCCGAAACCGGTTTAACAGTTTTACGCTTTACACCTTCACATGCTTTATTATCTTTTTCCATTACCTGATTTTTTTTCTGATTAATTTTCACTCGACAGATTACACGATTCAGTTTTTAGTTGTCCGGTACATTCTTCCAGAGACTATCTATACATCGGTTTTATTTATTGTATTTGATTATATTTTGTCTTTAAGTAACGATTAATAATGTTCTATTTACAGAATAATGCAACATCACTGCATCGGAATCTGTTAATACTTGGGGTATTTACCCTGTTTCTTATTCTGGGTATCAGGCTATACCAGTTACAGATTGTGGACTATAAGCGGTTTGCAGGAATTGCAGAAGCAAATCGAATCCGGGTTGTTACGCAGCCTGCGCCGCGGGGCATAATTTATGACCGCAACGGCCAGATCATTGTCGATAACAAGTCCCAGTATAATGTCAATCTGATTCCCTTTGAGGTTGATAAAAACGATTCGGTGTACAGTTTGTTAAGTCATATCCTGAATATTCCGGAATCAGAGATACAGCGGCGAGTGAAAAAGAATTGGCGGGGACGTTTTTTACCGTTGAGAATTGCAGAGGATATTGATTTTGAGACCCTGACGGAGCTGGAAGAGCGCCGGTTTGAGCTGCCCGGTGTCATGTATTCACTGGAACCGATTCGATCATTTCCCAGCCGGGCTAATCTGAGTCATGTGTTGGGGTATTTGCGGGAAATTAATAAAGAAGACCTGCAGATGATTAAAAATTACGGTTATCGTTCGGGAGACTTGATCGGCTGGAAGGGTGTTGAGCGGGAATATGAAAGTATTTTGCGTGGTAAAAGGGGGTTTGATTATGTCCAGGTAAATGTATACGGGCAGGAGGTTGGAAAAGTTCGGGACCGGCATAATGTGGAATCACAGTTTGGCAATGATTTGTACATTACTATTGATATCGGACTTCAGGCGTATGCGGAACAGCTGCTTGAAGATAAGAAGGGTGCGGCAATTGTAATGGATGCCAAAACCGGTGAAATTCTGGCGATTGTCAGTAAGCCTGACTATTCCCCCGGTCTGTTTTCCGGTATTGTCGAGTCCGATGTGTGGAACGAGTTGCTAAATGATGCCGAACGTCCGCTGTATGACAGGGCTATCCAGGGAACCTATCCACCGGGTTCCACCTTTAAGATCGTTGCTGTCCTCGCATCTCTCGAAGAAAATATCCTTGATCCTGAAACAACCGTAAGGTGTCGCGGTGTTTACAAATTAGGCCGACGTGAATTCAAGTGCTGGAAGGAAATCGGGCACGGGCGGATGAACTTGTTCGATGCTGTTGTAAATTCGTGTAATGTCTATTTTTATACGCTGGTTCGGAAAATGGATGTAAGCCTATGGGCCACGTATGCCGGAAAATTTCGGTTTGGTGAGTTAACAAAGGTCGATCTGTACGGCGAGTCTCAGGGAATCTTACCGGATGAACCCTTTCTGGATAATAAATATGGAAAAGGTGGCTGGAGCGAAGGGAATAAACTGAATCTCGTGATTGGCCAGGGGGATTTACTGGTGACCCCTTTACAGATGGTGCGATTTACCGGGGCCCTGGCGACCCATGGAAAACTGGCAACCCCGCACCTGGGATTAGAGTATATGGAGCACGGGACAAACCGTTTTCAACGGTTTGCGTTTTCTTCCGCGGATTCCATTCGGAGTATATCCGCTTCGTCCTGGGAGTTTGTCGAAAAAGCAATGTATGACGTGGTCAATTCAAAAACCGGGACGGGTCGTGCTGCCAAAGTACGTGGATTGGATGTGTATGGGAAAACCGGTACCGCTCAAAATCCGCACGGCGAAGCTCATTCCTGGTTTATAGGTTATTCGAAAGACGGCGATCGTACGCTTGCTATAACGGTCCTGATCGAGCATGGTGGATCGGGCGGCGGAGAGGCCGCAGTAACAGCAAGACAGATTTTCAGTTATTGTCAGAAAAATCTACCCAAAGAAACTGACGTGAAAGAGGTAACTGCCCGGTGAGAAAATCAATCCAGATTGGCAGTTCAATATCAAACAGCAATTATTTGATTGCGCTCACTGTGTTTTTACTATGCGTTGCCGGTCTCATGGCGTTATATAGTGCGTCCCTGCATGTGGAAGCGTCATTTTTTAAAAAGGTCATTGGAAAACAGCTTTTATGGATGATACTTGGTGTCATCACTATGTTTGCGATATTTCTGCTCCAAAAGAAGTTTTTATTCGATGGTGCTTTTATTTTCTACTGGATCGGTATCGCTATGGTCGTATTGCCCTATTTTTTCGGGAGTTCTGCTGCCAGCACGAACCGTTGGTTTGTGCTGGGTCCGTTTCACTTTCAGCCCTCGGAGTTTATGAAAATTCTGGTGATTGTTGCGGTGGCACGCTATTTATCCGGGAGTGATCTGATTATTTCGGACTTTAAATCATTGATTATGCCGCTGCTTCTGGCGCTGCTGCCAATGGGCATTGTATTAAAACAGCCGGATTTGGGTACGTCCATCATCTATTTCATGCTGGTTTTCCCCATGTTAATCTGGGCCGGCGCCCGGATATACCACCTCTTTATTGTCCTCGCACCGGTTATCAGTATCATAACCGCGTTTAATTTTTACAGTTTTTTTATCTGGGTTTTAATATTGATCGTGGTTCTTTATTTCAGTAAAGAAAGAATCTGGGTCGCCATTATCCTCTTTGTTTTCAATTTATCCCTGGGATTTTTAACACCGGTACTCTGGAATCGTCTGAAACCGTACCAGCAGAACAGAATCATGACATTATTCAACGTAAATGCTGATCCGCTGGGATCGGGATACCAGGTTATCCAGTCCCAGGTTGCTATTGGATCCGGGGGACTGTTTGGAAAAGGAATCGGCAACGGAACCCAAACCCACTTAAAGTTTTTGCCTGAACAGCACAACGATTTTATCTTTTCGGTGATTGGTGAGGAATATGGGTTTGTGGGGGTTATCGTCGTTCTGTTCTTGTTTTTTATACTGATATCGCTGCTGATAAGTGTCGCGTATCGCCTGCGTGACCGGTTCAGTTCGTTAGTGGTGATTGGAGTAATGAGTGTTTTGTTTTTTCATGTATTTATCAACATTGCCATGACGGTGGGGCTTTTACCGGTTACGGGATTGCCGTTACCTTTTTTAAGTTACGGGGGCTCATTTATTATCAGTTGCTTTTTAATGGTTGGATTGGTCTTTAATATCAGCCTGGAACGCCGCCGCTAAATGCCCAAAATAAAGTAAATTACCATTTGTTTTTTCAACGAAATATCGTAGCTTTTGCTGCTGGATTTTATGTCCAATTTTTATTAGAAGAACTATTATGAAAAACAAAAAATTGCTCTTGAGTATCGTTTCTATTGCAGGCGTTTGCCTGCTTTGTATGTCGTTTGAGACACGCACGATTGCCAAGCCAAAAACCAAGGATGCCGGCCCGAATGAGGAGTTGACCAGCCTTCAGACCCAGATTGGTGACATTGAGCAGAAACTGAATAAAACAGTTAAATTGGTGAACAGTCTGTCCGGTAAAGTCAAAGACCTTGGCCGTATTGAGATCGCTCCTAATAATTTCGGGGGCCAGATCGGCCAACTGGATAGTGCTCTGCACGTTCTGGAATCGGTGGCTGCGGCACTGAGTCATGATTTTGTAAAACTACAACGGCAGGTGTCGCTAAATGCCCGGCGGGCGAGTTATACAGACAGTATCAACTTTGAGATTTTGTCCCAATTGGTGATTCTGGAGAACCGGATTGTGTCCCTGGGGGCCAGTTTAAGCGAAACCAAATCCATTACGAATACCCAGCCGGCGTCTCAGACTCCGGTTTCCGGTGGAACTTATCGGGATCGCTATCTACAGGCGCTGACATTTCACCAGAATGGAAACAATGAAGAGTCAATCGGGCTGTTCCGACAGCTGTTAAATGAGGATAAATATCATGAATTAGCCGATAATGCCCAGTACTGGATTGGGGAATGTTTTTATTCGATGAAACAATATCAACGTGGGATCGTAGAATTCGAGAAAGTATTTGCATTTAAGGACAGTAACAAAGAGGACGATGCACAATTTAAACTCGGATTATGTTATGCGGCTATGGGCGAGCGAGATAAAGCAATTGATGAGTTTCAGCGATTAATTGATTATTATCCCCAGAGTGAATTTGTAATCAACGCTAAACAATTTGTGAAATAGAAATATGATTAAAAGAATATATTTTTTAACATCCGAGATTGTACCCTTTGCCGAAAGCTATCATCTGGCGTCATTTTCTAAGGAAATACCCATTGTGTTCAACGAACGAAAATATGATTTCCGCCTGATGATGCCGAAATATTCATTTATCAGCGAACGCCGGTATATTCTGCGTGAAGTGATCCGGCTTCGGGACATGAACCTTCAGTATCAGAACGAGACGATTCAGGCCAGTGTAAAATCAGCATTTATACCCAATACCAAAGTGCAGGTTTATTTTCTGGAACACGATGGCTACTATTCAAACAACGCTCCTGATCTGTATAAGGAATCCAATTCCGAGTTTGGTCATAATGCATTACGTTTTGGATATTTTGCATCAGCCGCGCTTATAACCCTGAATTATTTGCGCTGGAAGCCCGAGGTAATTATTCTGAATGACTGGCAGATGAGTCTGATTCCATTGATGATTAAATCCGGCCTTTTGGACAATACCTATTTTAACGATGTCAAAATACTCCAGATCCTTCATTCAAAAAATCCCCTTTCCAACTATCTGCTTGACGATTATAAACGAATCGGCTTGACGGATTTAGACAGCGATCTGATTGTAAAAAATAAGAAGATGGATTGTGTTGCCGCGGCAAACAAACTCAGTGATCATACCCTGCTGATTAATACAGGCAAGGATTTAGAGAAATCCTATATGGCAGATTCGGTATATAAAAACCTGTTCGGCAAAGACAAGTCGAAAGTTTCGACCTATAACCTAAAAAGTGAATCTCCGGAAGAATGGCAGAACTTAGCAGATGAAATTATTAAAATCGTGGAACAGTTATAAAGATCGTGAACGTCTGCATGGACGTTTGACACTAAGCAAATATCAATCTTCAATTTATCGTTACTGTCAGTTTACATCTCTGGCTTTTCTGTTGATAATAGCCGCTTGCGAAGAGAAAATACCGACCATTCAGAATCCCGGTGATTTTTATGATATTAATACGTTAACAATATCCGCCGATTCAATGACCGTTGCACAGGCTGTTGTCAATCCGGGTATCGGACAATCCGATATACTGTATATTGGAAACGATGAAAATGTCTATGCGTACACCTTGTTAAAATTTGGTGAGATTGATTATTATTTGCCGGATTCGGTGGAAAAATTTATTTCTTTGAAATTGAATTTAAGAAGTGATCGTCAATATCGATTGGATAGCTCGAATAACGACACTATTAAAATAGAAATATTACATTTGGAGAATGATGGCGCTGATCCCTGGACCGAAGATAGCAGCCACTTTGGGAATTTCAAAATTGAAAATTATAAGAATTTAGGCAAATTACGGGTTTTAGCAGAGTTCCCCTACACCGACTCGGACACCGTTGTCATTAATTTGGATACTGCTCTTGTGTCTCAATGGTACAAAGTCACTAACGAGGATTACACCTTGGTCCTTATGCAATCAGATACAAATAAAACGGCCGTTCAGACATTTCATTCAACAGAGTCGCCTTATTATCCGTGGCTGGAGGTAGCCTATTACGTAGTCGGAGATACCTCGCTGAAGAGTAGTTATATTTTACCAACCGAAGATTTATCTATCATTAATATTAAAAACCCGGCTGAATCGTCCAACCTGCTGAGTATAAATTCGGGACGGGCGAGCTTTGGCGTGCTGTTCTTTAATTTTGAGGACACACTAACCGATGAAAATATAATAATCGCTAAAGCAGATTTACGATTGAAAATAGATAGAGAAAATACAGTGCAGTATGGTGAAGATTTCTCGTTATATATAAGTTATGCGGATTCGAATATTTTAAAATATGACCTGACTGATTCAACTTATTATGTTGACCCGTTATACTTTCCTCCTTCTGTTTCAGAGGGAATAATACGCAATATAAACACTACGGCAGATAGTGTTATAATTGATATTAAATCTCTTTTACAATTAACTACAAGTTATGAAGATGTTAATAATTACGGCATTGTGCTCTATACCGTTCCGACGTTTTCGAATATTTCAACACTTAGTCTGTACAATGCTTCCGACCAGAATCCGGCTGGTTTTCGCCCGTCTCTTCGGATTTTAACGATGAAAGAACAATAGATTTATGATCAAACGCGTTGCCATAATATTTTTGTTAACTTGCTCTCTCTTCGGGCAGACCTCGTATTACTCAACTTATGGCTTTGGTCTGTCCTCGCCTGGGATTTCCGCCCGTTACCTGGCGTTGGGCCAGACCGGCATTGCCATTCCCGATTCTATCAGCCTGAATATATCAAACCCAGCCCTGTGGGATGGTTTTATGACCACTTCGGTTCAGGGGCAATTGGGTACTTCATCGTTTACTACATCTTCCGGTTGGCCGGGAGCGACGCAGACTCAATTTCTCGGATTTTCCTTCAAATTTCCCATCGGTAAAGATGCGGGTTTTGCAATGGGTATCACACCATATACCCGGATGAAGGGTGAAATCAGCATTACTGATTCGATAGAGTCTTATGATCCTAAGGTCTATTACAATTCTGAAGTGGACGTTGAAGGGGGAATATCGGAGTTTTTTCTGGGGGGCGGTTATCGGGTTAGTCCACGGTTGAGCCTTGGCCTGAAAACCCGGCTGTTTTTTGGCAGTTATCTGACCCGAATGGCGACAGATGTTGATGATGACGGATCCGTCAATACCTATTACCGGGAATATGCGGTTGTCGAGGGTTCCCAACTGGAGTTGGGAGCGTATTGGATCAGCCAGAACCAAAAACTGGAGTTGGGTGCGACCTATGCTCAGAACCTGAATTTTGATTATTACCGGCATTTTGATTATTACTTCGGGGACGATACAACAATGGCTGTTCAATCCCTGAAATTCCCGACAACATTTCAACTTGGTATGCGGCGGAAACTCGGTGAATCGCTTGCGTTTTCCGCCGATCTTGCCTATTCAATGGTTTCGTCGTCACTTTTCGAGGAATTCAGCGTTGTGAATACATCTTCAACACAAAATCCTCTTTATGTTGGAATTGGACTCGAAAAACAGCCGGCAAGCAGGATTAATGCATCCTATTGGCAAAAGATAGCGCTCCGGACCGGAGCATTTTATCAAACCGAAGCAGTTTACCAAGACGGTAAACTGAGTGAAACAGGAATAAGTTTTGGGGTTGGCGTACCGTTTAATCATTATTCCAACCGAATTGATTTGGCTGTCGTGGCGTCGATTCGCGATGGTTTTCTTTCCGGGAAAATCGGGAAGGAGACGTTGCTGTCATTTTATGCCAGTGTTACAACAGGGGAGTTGTGGTTTAAGAGGTTTAAGAGGTTTTAATTCTAAAAGAAGGGGTGTGTCATGAAAGATCAGCGCCTAATGCATCTGCTGGTTCTCGTTTTATTGCTAGTGACATCGATTTTTTTAAGTCAATGTCTTCCGCCGGCAGATTCATCTGAAGACGCTCAGCTCGCTGAACCTAAGCGGGAAATCGATCGGGATAAATGTGACCTTTATCTGAATTTTGCATACAGTTACTATCAGAATCAGAACTGGTCCAGTACGATTAAAAATTATAAAAAAATGATGGAATATGGCTGTAAAGAAGAGTATGCTCAGGATATCTATTCCTATTTTGGGCGTGCGTATCAGCAAATGGCCAAGACTGATCCGGTGTATTTTGACAGCGCTTTGTTTGTCTATCAGGAAGGCGAAAAATATCTTCCCAAAGATATGTACCTTCGTAAAAACATTGCCTATATCTACCATGTACAGGGAAAGATCGATCTGGAAATCCGGGAATATGAAAAAATGATTGAACTTCAGCCGCAGGATCTGGAGCTGTACCGTAGTTATAATAAATTGTGTTTCGGACAGGAACGCTTAGAGGACATGCTCTGGGGTATTGAAAAGATATTGGAAATTCAACCCGATGACCAACAGGCTCTCAGTGACCGTTTACTGGTCTATCAACGGCTGGGGAAAAATATCATAGATGTACAAAAAAACCAGTGGGAACGGAATCCCAACAATGTACGTTACGGACTGGAATATGCCGATGCGCTGTCCGATCAGTTGGAATATGATAAAGCGATTGAGGTGCTGAAAAAGGTAACAGCTGTGGACCTGCGGAACAAAGAAGCCTGGGACAAATTAGCGGAACTTTATAAGAACCTCGGAAAATATCAGAAAGCCGCGAGTACGTACGAGCACATCAATAAAAATATTGATCCACAGGGCCTGAATGTCATTGATAACATTTCAAAAATGTATTTGAATCTTTCCGATTATGAAACTGCTTACAGCTGGGCTAAAAAAGCTATGGCTATTGGTAATTCACAGCTGGCGTACAAAGTGCGCGCCGATGTCCTGTTCGCGGCAGCGGAACGCTGCAGCGCAGCTCGCACGCCAATCAGTTTTGAAGATAAACTGGCCTACAAACTCGCCTACGACGACTATCTGCAAGCGAAAAAGCTGGGTGATTTCAGTGTCCAGTCCCGGATTGATTTTTTAAAAGAATATCTGATTCCGACCCGTGAAGACTGGTTCATGAACCGTTATGACGGCGCCGGCAACGAGCGAACCGTGTACCGTCCCCGGCTGGATTGTTACAAATGGATTGACCTAAACGTCAGTATAGACTAAAAATTTATGAATATTGCCTTTGGCTCCGATCATGGCGGAGTTGATTTAAAATCCGCCCTTATTAAGTTTGCACGAGCGAGTGGGCACACGCTAATTGATTGTGGATCTTCGGGAACAGAATCCGTGGACTACGTCGACTATGCCGGGGCCGTAACAAAGTTGATCACAGATCATCAGGCGGACCGGGGGGTGCTTGTTTGCAAATCCGGTATCGGTATGAGTATTGCGGCCAATAAAGTCCGGGGAATTCGGGCAGCCCTGGTTTATAATGATGAAGTCGCATCACTAAGCCGAAGACATAATGATGCCAATGTGATCTGTTTTGCCGCGTCCTATACAGACCAGGAATCCGCTGGAAAAATGCTTGATATCTGGCTGAACGCCGATTTTGAAGGCGGTCGTCATCAGCGGCGCATCGATAAACTGGATAAACTTTTGGAGACAGATCGTGGATTTTGATTATTTACGCACGAATGACCCCGATGTTATGTCGGCGATTTCAGCGGAGTTTGAACGCGAGCGCGGGACTTTGGAACTAATTGCATCGGAGAACTTCGTCAGTCCGGCGGTGCTGGAAGCGGCCGGTTCGGCGATGACCAATAAATATGCCGAAGGATATCCGGGAAAACGTTATTACGGTGGCTGTTCGGCGGTGGATACCGCTGAAAATCTGGCACGTGACCGTGTAATGGAACTATTCGGCGCGGAATATGCCAACGTACAGCCGCATTCCGGTTCCCAGGCGAACATGGCGGTTTATTTTACACTGCTGGAAACCGGTGACACGGTGTTGGGAATGAACCTGGCGCATGGTGGACACTTGACCCATGGCAGCCCGGTAAACTTTTCGGGAAAACTGTTTAATATCGTTTCCTACGGGGTAAAACGGGAGACGGGACGGATCGATTTTGATCAGATGGCGAAAATTGCGAAAGAAACCAGGCCTAAGATGATCATTGCCGGTGGCAGCGCTTATCCACGCTTTCTGGATTTTGAGCGATTTCGGGAGATCGCTGACAGCATTGGTGCGTTCCTGGTGGCCGATGTGGCCCATCCGGCCGGTCTGATCGCCGCGGGGTTGCATCCGGACCCGTTACCGCACTGCCATATCGTAACGTCAACGACCCATAAAACCCTGCGCGGACCCCGGGGCGGATTAATTTTAATGGGCAAAGATTTCGAGAATCCCTTTGGCATCGTTGCCCCCAAAACCGGTCGGACAAAGATGATGTCCGAGATTGTGGATTCCAATGTGATGCCGGGTATTCAGGGCGGACCGCTCATGCATATTATTGCAGCAAAAGCCGTGGCTTTTGGGGAAGCTCTCAAACCGGAGTTTAAATTGTATGCCCAACAGATTATCACTAATGCAAAAATCTTAGCCGAAGAACTGGTCAGCCGGGATTATCAGTTAACTTCCGGGGGAACCGATAATCACCTGATGCTGATTGATTTGACTAATAAGGGATTATCCGGGAAAAAAGCCGAAAACAGTCTTGAGGAATCCGGGATTACAACCAATAAAAACATGGTTCCCTTCGATACAAAAAGCCCGTTCGTTACCAGTGGAATCAGAATCGGGACCGCTGCCATGACGACACGCGGAATGAAGGAAGCCGAAATGCGCACAATTGCCCGATTAATTGATAAGGTGCTTGCAAACAATGAAGATGAAACCATAAAACATTCGGTCAGGGAAGAGGTTCGCGAACTTTGCAGCCAGTTTCCCTTGTACCGGGAAATAAACGCATAGGTAAGCCATGAAATGTCCTTTTTGTGAATCGATTGAGACAAAAGTTGTGGACTCCAGGTCCGCACAGAAAAATAATGCCATCCGCCGTCGCCGTGAATGCCTGGATTGCGGACATCGTTTTACCACGTATGAGTATGTAGTAGAATACCCGCTGACAATTATTAAAAACGACGGACGGCGTGAAGAGTACGACCGCCAGAAATTATTGGACAGCTTGAGAATCGCCTGTAATAAGCGGCCGGTACCCGCCGATAAACTTGAATCAGTTGTCATCGATATCGAAAAAGAGATTGAAGAACTTTCCGGTGCTGAGATCGCTTCTAATTTTATCGGCGAACTGGTCATGAAATATTTAAAGGAGTTGGACGAAATCGCTTATATTCGGTTTGCTTCGGTGTATAAAAAATTTAAGGATCTGGATGAGTTTAAAGACCAGATCAATAAGCTGGCAACCTGAGATTCAATCCGTTGAGAGAGTTTAAGGTGGAACATTTCCGGGATATTAATAGTTGGAATGTGATGGCCGTCAGTGCTTTTTATAAAGAATAGAGGTTAATATGTTATCCGATGAGCTGCTTGAAATTTTAGTGTGTCCAAATTGTAAAAAGGATATCGAATATGATAGAGAGCATTCAAAACTGATTTGCCATGAATGCCGGCTCAAATTTGACATAAAAGATGATATTCCGGTTATGCTTATTGATGAAGCCGAAAAATTTTAATTCGGTTTGAAAATGAAATGTGCTTGATTCTTGACAGAAATACCTTTAATTTCCTCGACGAAAATGGAGTGCCTATCGAATAATTGATAAACCCTGAATGAAGAAAGCAGACACTATTTTTCTTCTGACAATTCCAAAATTACAGGTATTGAGCAACCGAATTACAACTATTTTTCGGTTTTTTGTTTCTAGGAGGTTTTAATGAAAAACAGCGTGATTATATTAACATTGTTGCTGCTTGGCATCACAGCCGGTTTCGCCCAAAGTGAGGCGGGAGCGGTTTGGTTGCTCATCAATCCCGGTGCCCGCTCTGCCGGTATGGGAGAGGTCGGAGCGGCTATTGCCGATGATGCATATGCAACATTTTATAATCCAGCAGGTCTGGGTTTTTTAACCGGTAGAGAACTTGCGTTAACTCACACAAACTGGTTACCTAATCTGGCAAATGATATTTACTATGAATTTCTCGGCTATCGCCATTTCGTGAAAAATGTCGGCATGCTGGGTGGACATATCATTCTGCTGAACCTGGGCGAACAGGAACGGACGGATGAGTATGGCAATCCTTTAGGAACATTTTCATCTTTTATGATGGCAATGACCGGTTCATATGGAACTGCGTTGTCGCGAACATCATCGATTGGTGTGAATGTTAAAATGGTTCATCAGCATCTGACTGACCAGGGGGCCGGTGCGGAAAAGGGCAAAGGGGCATCGACAAATTTTGCCTTTGATGTCGGCTATCTAAAACGCCAGTTTCTTCTGAGAGATTTGACCTTTGGGGTTGCGATTGCCAACATTGGCCCCAAAATTGCCTTTATCGATGTGGCCCAGGCCGACCCGATGCCGACTAACCTGAAGTTAGGGTTTAATTACACCTTTGGCGGCGAATATAACAAGGTTACCATAGCCTACGACGTAAATAAATTACTGGTTGCATCTTACCCGGATAGAGACATTGACGGTGACGGACTCATCGGTCATTATGACGAAAACGGTCATTATACTTCTGCCGGTGAATTTAATGAAGATGGCAAGATGGAAGCGGCCCATACCGATGATTGGTATATCGGGATATTCACATCCTGGGTGGACGACTGGTTATTGTTACATGATTCGGCTGCCGATGGTATTGGCGAGGCGGATAAGGACGGGGACACCAAGGATGGATCGTTTACGAATGAATTGGAAAAACTGACCCATAATTTCGGAATTGAGTACTGGTATTCCGATCTTTTTGCTATCCGTATGGGCTTTATTTATGATAAGCCTGGACATATTCTGGTTAATGATAAGTGGCCGGTGCCGACATTCGGCGCCGGGTTGCGCTACGCCGGTCTGGGATTTGATTTTGGATATACCGCCGGTGATGCCGGGCATCCGCGCCAGAACACGATGCTTTTTTCCCTTGATATTAATTTTTAGGAGCGCAGTCTGACCCACGGTTAAATCAGGATATTTAACGCATTGCAGAATCATCTGTACCATGAAAAAAACAACTATTCTTTTACTAACAATATTCGTTATTGTACTTTCAGCAGCGACACAGTCTTATGCTGAAATATCACCGGTTTTAAGAAAAACGTCACGATCAATTCCTCAAGCTAACGCAATCTCGGGAACGATCTCTATTTGTGCCCTGCGGGTAGCATTTCAGCAGGATGAGAATGAAGCCACAACGGGGAATGGGCGGTTTTTAACCCAGGCTGAATTGCCCTGTAAAGATGAAAACTTTCCGCCGGTCGATCCGGCGCCGCATAATAATGCCTATTTCAAAGACCACATCCGGGCGGTCTCGAACTATTATAATCGGGCCTCATCGGGTCAATTAATTATTGATACAACGAACTCCGCTGTTTTTCCCAGAACTGATGACCAGGTTTATACATTATCAAGGAAAATGGAGTACTATCATCCGTTTCTGAAAGTAGATTCCATTGATGTTCGGTTAACCGAATTACTGGTCGAGGCCATTCAAATAGCTGACGAGGATGCCGATATTGATTTCAGTCAGTACAATGTAGTTGTTGTGTTTCACGCCGGCGTGGGGCAGGACTTTGCTATCGATCTCGATCCGACACCCTATGATATTCCCTCCGCTTATCTGAACAGTGATGATATCGCCGATTATTTTTCATCGATAAATCAATTGGCAGCGAGTATTGTCGTCGATAGTGGGACTGAAATTACTCAAGGAATAATTCTGCCGGAGTCGCAAAACCACTTACTTTACGAAAATTGGGCAGATATTTTTGGCGGTGCGACTACGCCCTGTGATTACCAGATCGGTTTGAACGGAACATTTGCCTTTATGATGGGATTTTACCTGGGTTTGCCTGGTCTGTATAATACCGAAACCGGTGAAACCGGCGTCGGCAAATTCGGCTTGATGGACCAGGGCTCGGCAAATTTGAATGGTCTTGTGCCGTCGTTTCCGTCCGCTTGGGAACGATATCATATGGGCTGGGTTGAACCGGTCCTGGCCGATGGTTTTGAAGATGTGAAACTTCATCATGCAGAATCTGGTTCCGATACGACATTATGGTTGATTCCGATCAACGATGATGAATATTTTCTTGTTGAGAACCGATATTCCCATGTCCATCCGGGAATTACACTCGACAGTATTCAATACAAGCAGTATTTAGATGGAGGTGAGAAGGATTGGCCGCCGACGATTCCGTTGATTGTGGACGAAATAAGCGCCGAAATTTCTCCGGAAACCGGTGTGCTTTTATCGGTTCCGCGATATGATGTCGGATTGCCGGGTTCGGGGCTATTGATCTGGCATATCGATGAATCTGTGATAGAAGCGAATCTGGCCACGAACAGCGTTAACAATAATCGTGAACACCGTGGCGTTGACCTGGAAGAGGGCGACGGCGCACAGGATTTGGGATATGAATCCCAGATCATTGGCGCAAATGTGGATGTGGGTTGGTATTTCGATCCCTGGTTTGCCGGGAATGAAGGTTTCTGGGACCTCAACCCCGAATATCCCGAAGACGATGAAAAGCGGGTCGGATTCACCAATTCAACCAACCCGTCGTCCCGCAGTTATAACTGGGCGTATACCGGGATTGTGGTGGACTGTATTGGGCCGTCGGAAGCGGTGATGAGTTTTCGGATAAAATCTGATTTTCAAATTGAAGGTTTTGATATTGATTGGCATTCACGCCCGGGTTCAGTTACACCATATTTAACACTCTTACCTGTCAACTTTGATACAAGCGATCCAACGAATGAGTTGATTGCTTCCTGGAACTGGAAACCATCATATTATTACTCCTTTGATGAATCAGGTACGGAAATGTATTATGATTATGTTCCTTTTGCTGAATATCCAGCCGAAATAAATGTATCAAATGTAAATTACTTGATTGGATTCCAAAGAAATACTCCATCGGACACACTGGATATTTGGGAATATAAAATCCTTGAGACCGGTGAGATAACGCTAACTTATCACAAGCAGATTCTTGGAAATCAGGTAGTCTCAAACCGGCTATCCTATAACGACCGTTTGCTTTTCTGTACGGTAGATGATCAAACTGATGACTATTACTTGATAGCCTATTATCCTGAGGATAACTATACTGTCATTGAACAAATCGATTTTCCGGTTTACCGGATTGTGAATAACAATAATTCAATTTATACGGATTCTCCTGATGGAGTGATTATGAGCATCGATCCTGAAACATTGGCACCCGATCCATTGATTACTAATCTCAGTCTAGGTATTCAAACGTTGGGATTGGCGAATATCAACGAGAACCAGATTCCAGATCTGATTGTCGTCCATTCAGATCAAATATCTCTGGTTCTGGATATACAGGATGAAACTCAGGACATCTTGACATTCAGCGGCGAATTTGATTCAACATTAGCCTTTTCCGATATTGACGGCGATGGCAAAGTTGAAATCATTGTCAAAAATGAAACGGGAATTTATGCGCTCAATGAAAATCTGACTTTGGAAAACAATTTCCCGATATCGGTTCCAAATATATATACGGGAAAATCTTTCCTGCCAAATATACTAACGACAGATGTTGATGGTGATCAGATTCTGGATATTATCGTGACCCTGGAAGATGTCGGCATTCTGGCCTATAATTTTCATGGCGATTTAATCGATGGTTTTCCAAGAGCGTTACCGAACAGTGTTACGGAACAGTCAGTACTCATGGAAAATGAAAACGGTACATTTATCGTTTCATCGAACATCAGCGGAACGAAAATCGTCGGTTTGTATTTATCGGATGGACCATTATCCGAAAATGCCTGGTACTGTTTTGGCGGCGATGTGGGACACAGTTTTTATTATCCGGTAATCCCGCAGAGCAGCGCGGTTATATCCGATGGTCTTCTGAACAAAACCAAAACCTTCAACTGGCCGAATCCGGCGAAAAACAATCGTACAGCGATTCGCTATTATCCGCTGGCTGACTGTGATATTGATATCACGATTTATGATCTG
This sequence comes from bacterium, assembly GCA_018824205.1. GTDB lineage: Bacteria > Fidelibacterota > UBA2242 > UBA2242 > UBA2242 > B118-G9. The sequence continues at coordinate 15,658 of JAHJGX010000203.1, read as the reverse complement.
GCCGGTAATTTTATAAAGTCCTTCACCGAATCGACTCCCCTCGTTAACGATGTGAATGAAATCGAGTGGGACGTCAGCAATATCGCCAACGGTGTTTATTTCGCGGTGGTGAAGGCCAGCTCCGGGAGCAAGTCCGAAAGTAAAATTGTCAAAATTATGGTTATTCATTAGTGGTTATAAATTTTCGAGTATTCCGAACATACATACAAACTATCTCGCTTTTAATCGGACTTCTGCTCCCGGCGGTTGTATCTGCGCAATTTGCGACCTACAACCATCCGGAATTGGAATGGAAAACCTTTGAAACCGAACATTTTGAAGTTCATTATCACCAGGGCGCCGAGTGGACTGCTCAGAAGAGTGCTGAAATTGCCGAGTCCGTCTATGGCCCGATAACAACATTTTATAATTATGAACCGGACCAGAAAACCGATCTGATTATCAAGGATATCGGCGATATTTCCAACGGTGCGGCCTACTATTATGATAATAAAATTGAAATCTGGGCCACACCTTTGGATTACCCGCTCAGAGGCAATCACCACTGGTTACTGGATGTCATCAGCCATGAGTTTTCCCATATTGTATCCCTGGCGAAATCGATGAAGTTCTCCCGATCAGTGCCGGGTTTTTATTTTCAGGTGCTTGATTACGAGGATGAAAAACGGGATGATGTTATTTACGGTTATCCACGGGTCATCTCCTCTTATCCAATTCCCGGAGTGGTGATTCCCATGTGGCTGGCAGAGGGTATGGCGCAGTACATGTGGCCGGGAACATCGAATGACTTTTGGGATTCCCACCGGGATATGCTCATGCGGGACAGGGTGCTCAGCGACAATGTGCTGTCATTTACACAGATGGCGTCGTTTGGTAAAAGGGGTATCGGTAACGAGTCGACCTATAATCAAGGCTATGCCTTTGTGGAATACCTGGCGGAACGCTTTGGACCGGAAGTAATTTCCGATCTGGCTGCGGAAATTTCCCGGCCGGTTCAGTTTTCTATCGATAATGCCCTGAAAAAAGTTACCGGAGTCCGTGGCGATCAGTTGCATACCGACTGGGTCAATCATCTGGAAAATCAATACCAGTCTTTGACATCTACTATTCAGCAGAATCAGGTGAAAGGCGATATTATTATTGAAGAGGCAACCACCCAGTACTATCCCGAATGGAGTGGTGACTCGATTCTCTATTATCTGTCCAATAAGGGCCGGGACTATTTTATGCAGACGTCCTTGTTTCGGATGAATCTCAAAAATGGTAAAAGTAAACTGATTCAACCCGGTGTGCTGTCGCGTATTTCGGTTTCCCCGGATGGCCGGCAGATATATTATTCCAAAAACAGTAAGCCTGATAAGCATGGTTCGGTCTATTACGATCTTTATCGCTATGATCTGAAAAAGAAAAAAGAGAAACAGATAACAAAATTTTTCCGTGCCTACAATCCCTCTATTTCGCCGGATGGTAAGCGCATGGCCTACGTGTCCGGGAAAGACGGCAGCTCAAATTTATATATCATGGATCTGGACTCTTCCGATTCGGTTCAACTGACGGACTATAATAACGGGGAAGAACTGTTTACAGCACACTGGTCGCCAGATGGACGGATGCTGGCTTTTGATTACCTGACCGATCATGGCCGTAACCTGGCGATTTATCGTTTCAATGATGATCGAATAGAATACATTGATAATTCGGTGTATGATACCCGGAATCCATACTTCAGCCCTGACGGGAATTGGCTTTACTTCGCCTCGGACCAGACCGGTATTTTTAACATTTATCGAAAATCATTAAAAACAAACACTATTGAGTTGGTTACAAATGTCACAGGCGGTGCTTTCATGCCCACTGTGAATTCCCAGGGCGAATTACTCTATTCAATCTTTGAAAATTCATCCTTTAAAATTGCCAAAATTGAAACACCGAAAGCCATCGATCCGGCGCTTAGTCAGTATATCGATTATTCGGCAATAATTCCGGGTATGATGGATTTTTCTCAGGATAGTTTACCGGTATCAGTCACCTACAAACAGCAATTTTCAAAAATGTTTTATCTGCCCCGGGTGATGATTGATTACGGAACGGTAAAGCCGGGATTTTATTTCTATTCGTCGGAGATTCTGGAAAAATTCAATATTTTCGGTGGCGCATCACTAAACAGTATTATGGACCGGGATATGTTCATACTCCTGGAATATCATCAATGGTATCCGACGCTGTTTGTTGAGTTTTATAACATTACCAGAAACCTGTTTGATCAAAAAGCCGAGATTAGTTCCCGTCCGGCAATTTTCGACTACAAATTTGATTTACTGGAATTTGTAACAGGAATCTCAGCGCCTCTGGACGGCCTTAATAAAGTCCGGCTGGATGCTTCGTTTTCAAAATACCGGGCAGTTTCGGATACAAAAATTCCATTTGAGGCCCTCTATTCCAACGGTTTTACCTATGATTATTATAAAGGGGTGAATTTTAAACTCAATTGGCAGTTTAGAAAAATACGCCGCACAGTCAACAGCGATACCAATCCCGACAACGGTCTGACTCTGAATACCAATATTTACCGGAATTACGATAAATTCATCCGCGATTTTGATGTTAATAATGCCTATGGTACGCTGGGAGTTGATTTTAGGAACAATTACTACTGGAAAATTGAACACGAGGGCAATTGGTACCACAAGTACCCGCTGTACAAAAAACTGGTTGGTACACTTAACTGGCAATTTGGGACAATATCAAAGCCAGATATCAATTCCTTTTTTAATTTTTTTGCCGGGGGTATGCCCGGATTGAAGGGATACCCCTTTTACAGTATCGAGGGACGAAACCTGCTGGTTGTGGATTATACCTGGCGGATTCCGCTGTTTACGGAAAAGGATATCCAGATTCTGCCCTTCAATCTTCAGAATGCCTTTCTGGCGACCTATGTGGAAACCGGTAATGCCTGGAGTACAGTAAAGGATTATCCCTATCTGGTAGACTGGTCGGAGTTTACCCTGAACGGCAGAGATGTAATCAAAGCCGTCACGGCCGATTTCAAGCGGGACGTGGGCGTTCAGCTGCGGCTCAGCGGATTTTCATTTTATGCATACCCGACGTCGATAAGTCTGGATTTTGTCTATGGTTTGGACGAATTTACGATTGTGGACAGTCAGGGTGATCCACATACATATGGACACGAATGGCGCAGTTATTTAACAATCTTATTTGGTTTATAAAGGAGGCATGATGAGAGGGCACAATTTAAAGGCGGTATTATTCCTGGCAATGCTTTTACCTTCACTGGCTTTTGCTCAGATGCATCTGGCCAATGAAACTTTAATCAATTCCGATCGTAGTATTTTGGAAAGCAGTTTGAAGTTTAATGCGATGGCGACGGATTCATTTGAGTTTGATTATGAAAAATCACCCGGACGAGCGTTCCTGATGTCGGCAATCGTGCCCGGTGCCGGTGAACTGTATGCCGGCGCCAAATGGCGGGCCCTGGCTTTTGCCAGTGTGGAAGTTTTTTCATGGCTCATGTATTTCAACCGAAAGAACAAGGGCGAAGGTTTGGAACAGGACTATATGAATTATGCCGATGATTACTGGAAACTGAACAATCTCTTTAATAATTTATCAAACGAAAAAACGGGATTGGATGGATCGCACATTCTTTTCTTGGAATATAACGGTGAGGAGTACGAAGGAAGTGATTCCTTACTTAATGCTTGGGGATCTTATGTAATCAACGGTGAAGTGCAGCCAGTCCGCACCCGTGATTATTATGAAAATATCGGAAAATACGATCAGTTTTCAGGTGGCTGGGATGACTTTACTGATTTTAATACTATCTCCGATTCGGTTATTTCCGTGTCTGATCTGCGGGACAATTATCTGACCCAGCGCAAAGAATCCAATGATGCGCTGAAAATGGCGACTAATTTTGCCACAGTCATTATGTTTAACCATTTGATTAGTGCGTTTCACGCCCAGATCGCAGCCAAGAATTATTCATCCGAAGAGGCGGATAAGGTTAGCTGGTATATGGGATTGGTAACGGATGTCCGCTTTAAGAATCCAATTCGGGGTTTGTCACTATCAATTGCTTTCTGATAACGGATTATGGTCATACGTTAAAATTTTATAAAGGGAAAAATGGGTTCAGTAATAGTTGATAAAAAAATAGTAGCAGTCTGGTTATTTGTTCTTTTGGCGGCGATGACCTGCTCAACAAAAACCAATAACCTCAAAATGGACCCGGCAGAATTTTTTCAGCGGGGCGAAGAGGCATTTAACAAAAAGAGGTACGAAAAAGCTATTGATAATTTTAACATGGTGATTCTCAATTCACCGGGTGGCGAGCTGGCTGATGATGCCCAGTATTACCTGGGTGAATGTTATTTTAAAAAGAAAGAATATTTGCTGGCGGTTTCTGAGTATCAGCAGCTGACTGAGCGTTATAGCTACAGTCCACTGGCCGAAAAGGCCTATTACCAGGTCGCCCTTTCCTATTTTGAACAATCTCCCAAGTATCCTTTGGAGCAGCAAAGCAGCCTGCGAGCGCTACAGGCTTTTCAGGATTTTATCGATAGCTATCCGGCCAGTGAATTACGGCTCCTGGCTGAACGGAAGATTGTGGAAATTCGGAATAAACTGGCCCGGAAAGTCTTTGAAAGCGGCCAATTGTACCGGAAATTGGAACAATTTGAGTCATCAATATTGTATCTGGATAAAATGCTGGAAGAATTTTATGATACGGACTGGGCGGTATTTGCACATCTGGAAAAAGCCCATTGTTATATCCGACTGCGACAATTTGATCAATATCAGGAGACGCTGAAACTGGTCAGGAAATATGACTCCAGTGATGAAATCAATGCGTATCTGCACCGTCTCAACCGTGTCTACGAAAAAGAGCAGCGCAAAATTGCCCATGAAGAAAAAAGAAACCAGAGGCGATGAGAATTTGTCTCTATGGCGGTACGTTTGATCCTCCCCATAACGGGCACCTGGCAATTGCCGAACAATGCCTGAAAAACCTAAATATTGATCGTGCCATCTTTATTCCAGCTTTTTTAGCTCCACATAAAACAAATGTAAAAATCAGTTCTGCGAAAGACCGGCTGGCAATGCTTCGATTAGCCATTCAGCCCTATCCCGGTCTAGAGATTTCAGAATTGGAGATTGACCGAAAAGGCATATCCTATTCTATTGATACGATTATTCAGATTAAAAAGGCATTGAGTCTGAACTCTGAAAATCTATATTTTTTAATCGGAGCGGATAGTTTAGCAGAATTGCATACCTGGCGACAACCTGAACGTATTCTGGATGAGTCCCGGGTTGTTGTCGCGGGCAGACCCCATTATTCAATGGATGATGTACCTGTGGATTACAGGAACAGAGTAGAGATTTTGTCAAACCCGCTGATGGACATATCCTCGACGGACATTCGTCAAAAAGTGGAGCGGCACGAATCGGTTCGTCATCTCATTCCGGAGTCGGTGGCTGGTTACATTAACATTCATAAATTATATCGAACCTGAAAATTTAATTTAAACTTATCTGAATCCGTCGCCTTGTTTAGAGACGGCGATTTACCTAAATTTGTAAGATGGAATTAAACGTACGAAATTTTTCAATTATCGCTCACATCGACCACGGTAAATCTACCTTAGCCGACAGGATGCTGGAATATACAGGGACGATTAGTCAGCGGGATATGAAATCCCAGGTACTGGACGATATGGATCTGGAACGGGAACGGGGTATTACCATTAAATCCCATCCGATCCAGATGCAATATCAGCATAAGGATGGAAAAAAATATACACTGAACCTGATTGATACCCCCGGTCATGTAGATTTTTCCTATGAAGTTTCCCGAAGCCTGGCCGCCTGTGAGGGCGCCTTGCTGCTCGTGGATGCTTCCCAGGGAGTTGAAGCCCAAACCGTCAGTAATGCCTACCTGGCCATTGATAACGATCTGGTGATTATTCCGATTATCAATAAGATTGATCTGCCCGGCGCCGATGTGACGAGCGCCATTCACCAACTGATGGATCTGGTCGGTTGCGACGAGAAGGAAATCATTTTGACCAGCGCCAAGAGCGGTAAAGGCCTGGAAGATGTATTCCAGGCGATTATTGACCGGGTGCCTGCGCCGAAATCCTTACCCGACGAACCCTTGCGGGCGCTGATTTTTGATTCCATTTTTGATTCTTTCCGGGGTGCAATCGCCTATGTCCGGATCTTTGACGGTGAAATAAAACCCGGTGAAATAATCCGTTTCTTTACAAACAGTTCCAGTTATGAAGTGATGGAATTGGGCTATTTTAAAATGGGACGTGTGAAAACAAAACACCTGGTTTCCGGTGATGTGGGCTACATTGTTGGCGGCGTGAAGGATATTTCAAAAATTAAAGTCGGTGATACAATTACCACAAAAAATAAACCGGCGGAAAACCCGTTGCCCGGATACCGGGAAATTAAACCGATGGTGTTCAGCGGGATGTATCCGGTTGATGCGGAAGATTTTGAAGATTTACGCAGTTCCCTGGAAAAAATGACACTGAACGACTCATCACTGTTTTACGAAGCGGAAACATCCAACGCGTTGGGGTTTGGCTTTCGTTGCGGATATCTTGGTTTGTTGCATATGGAAATCGTTCAGGAACGCCTGGAACGGGAATTCGATCAGGAATTGATAACAACGATGCCGAATGTACGCTATCAGGCGATAATGAAAAATGGCAAAATGATTGAGATTCATAATCCGTCCTATATGCCGGAAGCTGGTGATATTGAGCGGGTTGAGGAACCCTATGTCAAAGCCGAAATCATTGTACAGTCGGACTATCTGGGAAATATTCTGAAACTCTGTCAGGAGAAACGGGGGATTTACAAGACTACTCATTACCTCGATACCGGAAAAGTCCAGATTATTTATGAATTGCCGTTGGGTGAAATTGTATTTGATTTTTTTGATAAGCTAAAATCCGTCAGCCGGGGCTATGCATCACTTGATTATGAACCGATTGGTTTCCGACCGGGGGACGTAGTAAAACTGGACATTCTGATTAATAATGAACCGGTAGACGCGTTATCGTGGATACTGCACCGGGATAATTCCTTCTTCCATGGACGTGAATTATGCAGCAAACTGAAGGAACTGATTCCAAAACAGCTCTACGAAGTAGTAATTCAGGCGGCCATTGGCAGTAAAATAATAGCCCGAACCACTGTGAAGGCGTTGCGAAAAAATGTTACCGCCAAATGTTATGGTGGTGATATCACCCGGAAACGCAAACTGCTGGAAAAGCAGAAAGAAGGCAAGAAACGCATGAAGCAGGTAGGCCGGGTGGAAATTCCACAGGAGGCCTTCCTGGCAGTGCTGAAGATGGAGCACTAGGAAAACCGTGAATTCTTACTAATGATTTCATAAAGACACATGGAATTATTAAAAGCCTACTGGCGCCAATCCAAATCCCCTTTTTACAGTCTTCTTTTTACGCTACCCATGCTCATTGCCTATGAGCTGATGATCTTTTCCTTCAATCACTCGGATATCATTGGATTGCGGAACGGTGCGGATATTCTGTTTCGGCAATTTTTCGGAATGTTCAATGTGTATGGTTTTTACCTGGTTGGTTTTCTGGTGTTATCAGCCCTGCTTACGTCATATTACTTTCATAACCGGCAGAATGATAACAGAATATTTCAGTATCAGTTTTTTATTTTAATGCTGTTTGAGAGCGTTATCTTTGCTTTTGTGATGTTTATCTTTGTCGATAAACTCGGCAGTGTGTTGCTCTCAGGTGGGAGCGCTCCCGGTAAGAAAGAACTGGTTGTACTGGCGCTGGGAGCCGGGGTTTATGAAGAATTTATCTTTCGGGTAGTCCTGATCAGTGGATTTACGTTTTTCTTGAAAGATATTTTGCGATTGCATTCCGTTACATCGGCGGTCATAGCAGTGATCGCTGCCTCACTGATATTTTCTCTCTTTCACTATATGGGCAGCCTTGGTGATGCCTTCGAAATCAAATCCTTCTTGATTCGTTTCATTGCCGGTATATTTTTATCAATATTATATGTTTTACGTGGTTATGGTATCACAGCCTATACCCACACCTTTTATGATCTTCTGGTTATCTTGTTTTAGTCGGATGTTAGTTTTAATAATTGCTTTGATTAAAATAATTTACCTACCAAGCGTAGCAAAGCGAAGATTTGCGGAGAGACCCCGGCTTCGTTTCACTACGCCGGGCAAGCCAGGATAGAATTAACCACTTGTTTCAAAATAAATGAACTTTGAAATGAATGGTTACTTTTGTGGCTTTGCGGAGAGACCGGGATTCGAACCCGGGATCCCGGTTTCCCAGGATACTCACTTAGCAGGCGAGCGCCTTCAGCCAACTCGGCCACCTCTCCTTGTTTAAAGCGAGTGAATTTAAATAAAAAAATCTGTAAATTCAAAAATTATGATTAAAAACAGGGGGTATTGTGAAAGAAACCTATATTATTCCGCAACGATTTTTTGAAAACGTTGAAAAATACGCTGACAAACCTGCGTTATTATCAAAAATCGATGGAAACTATCGACCGGTTTTGTACAGGGATCTGGGTAATAATGTGAAATCCATCGGACTGGTTTTGGATTCCTGGGGAATCAAACATGGTGACCGGGTAGCGATTATGTCCGATAATCGCGAAGAGTGGGTTATGGCCGATCTGGCAAATGTATCTATCGGCCTGGTATCGGTACCGATTTATCCGACTCTGTCACCGAAACAGGTATTTGAACTGTTGAATCATTCGAATCCACGGGTTTTGTTTATTTCTACGCCTGAATTGCTGCAGAAAATCGTGGATTCCGGATACGACTTTGAGCACATCATCATTTTTAATAAGCATCAAAGTCCGAAAACAAAATGGATTCAGGATGTCATCAAAGAGGGTGAAAAAATTCATTCTCAGAACCCCAATAAGCATAATGAATTAATGGGAACGGTTAAGGATGATGATCTGGCCTGTATCAATTACACTTCAGGAACTACAGGTGTTCCCAAAGGTGTAATGCTCAGCCATGAGAATTTTGTCCGGGATGTTGATAACAGTATCAAGATTATCCAGATATTTCCCGAAGATGTTTTTCTATCATTTTTGCCATTGAGCCATGTTCTGGAACGAATGGGTGGTTATTATGTGCCGATGATACTGGGCGCCACGATTGGATTCGCCGAGAGTACCGAAACGGTGGTTCAGAATATGAGCGAGGTTCAGCCAACAATCCTCATCAGTGTTCCGCGACTGTTTGAAAAAATCTACGGAACCGTTATGTCCGGGGTGTTATCGGGTTCAGCCATTAAAAAATCAATATTTTACTGGGCCTTGAAATCCGGCAAGGTACGAATGGAGAATGATATATCGGGCACACCGATCAGTTCCTGGCAGAAGCGAAAAATTAAAATCGCGGATAAGCTCGTATTCAGCAAATTACAACAGAAAACCGGTGGAAAACTTCAGCGGTTTGTTTCCGGTGGAGCGCCATTGTCTGCTGAAATTGCAGAGTTTTTCTTCTGTGCAGGCCTGAAAATTTATGAAGGATACGGATTAACGGAAACCAGTCCTGTGATTACTGTAAATGGCCCGGGTAATGTACGTCTGGGTTCAGTCGGAGTTGCTATACCTGAAACAGAATTTAAAATTGCTGGTGACAGCGAAATCCTGGTTCGGGGCCCCCAGGTGATGAAAGGCTATTACAAGAGTCAGGAAATGACAGACGAAGTGATTGACAGCGATGGTTTTTTACATACCGGGGACATTGGCCACTTCGACGATGATGGCTTTTTATTTATCACGGACCGAAAAAAGAATTTGCTGGTAACTGCGAGTGGCAAAAATGTGGCGCCCCAGCCGATCGAAGAGTCGCTGAAACTTAGCCCTTATATATCAGAATCTGTTCTAATAGGTGACCGGAAACATTTTATTTCGGCTCTGATTGTGCTGGACCAGGTAGCGATAAAGAAATGGGCGGACGATAATTTAATTGCTTTTGAGCCTTATGAAAAATTTATTCGGAATAGTGAACTATATACACATATTCAGAAAGAAATTGAAAGGAAAACCGTAACGTTTTCCCGCTTTGAAAACATTAAGAAGTTCAGGATTCTCCCCAAGGATTTTACAATAGAAGACGGTGAACTTACACCGTCATTGAAAGTAAAGAAAAAGGAAGTATTGAGGAAATACAGTCATCTTGTTGATGAAATGTATATGGAATAGAGTACCGTGAAAATCACTTGCATCCTTTGAGGAGTTTATTGTATATTCCGGCGCTATTTTGATCGGGAGGTGTAGTCCTAACTGGTAAGGCAGCGGTCTTGCCCCGCAGGGATCCCCATGGGAAAAACCGCCGGTTTTACACTTTGTTGAAATAGATATTTTTTAAATGGAGGTGTAGTCCTAATTGGTAAGGCAGCGGTCTTGAAAACCGCCGGGTTTACGCCCTTGGGGGTTCGAGTCCCTCCACCTCCGCTTGTATGTACACGGTTTATGTACTAAAAAGCACCAGCCACAATTTTCATTACATTGGTCATACATCTGATATTACCAAAAGACACAAAACCCATAATTCCGGAAAGGTTCGATCTACTAAAGCCTATCGAACGTTTACCATTATCTATACTGAGGAGTTCAACGATAAATCTTCTGCTTTTAAGCGAGAGATGTATTTGAAATCGGCAGAAGGTAATGCTTGGCTTAGAACCAAACTGAAACGGGATAATGTTTGGTAAGGCAGCGGTTTTGCCCCAATGGTATCCCTGTGGGAAAAACCGGCGTAATTTTGCAAAGCCGGATCCAGCTCCGTAACGAATAAAATACCCGCAATTTCAAATCTCTTATAATTTCCGATTCACAAGTAATGTTGGAAACCATTAATGGCTGTATTTGTATAATGAAGTGTTTTACATCAACGAATTCCTGTCGTTTTCCGTCTATAATCTTGGAGATTACTAAATGCGTAAGTAACTTGTTAAGTTTGACAGGTTCTATGTGAAGAAGATAGCAAAAATAACAATCTGGATTTTCATTTTACTTTTTTTTGGGATTAGCGGGATCGCTTTTTACGTTTTCCATTCAAGTATCTGGAAGTATGCGGCTGTGAGTACGCTAAAAAACCAACTGTCCGCCCGTAGTGATCTGGTACTGGATATTGGAGAATTGACTGGAAATCCCTTTGGTAATCTTAGATTCAACAATATCCGGGTATTTACACCGCAGGGAAATGAAATCGTCGCCGTTTCCGAAATTAACTTCCGCTATGGTTTGATTCATTTTCTGTTTAAAAGAGGGGAAATCCGGCTGTTAAATGTTCAGGGAGTTCATTTCAGCTATCCTGCATCGATTGACTCACTTTCCGGGTATCTTCATAGTTCGCAAAGAACAGGGATAAAAACCCGGTTGTCATTTAAGAAATTTGAGATGATTGATCTTAATATCTCCAACAGTAATGAACTGACGGAATCCATTTTAACCTGTGAGTATTTACACGGTCGTATTTTGCTCTCACCGGATTCGTCGTCAATTTTTATCGAGGAAGGTGATCTGGATTTAATTTTAATAGATGAACATCTGAGATTTGAAAATACTCAGTTGACTTTATTACATGATACGTTGATGGTTCAGGGCTGCTCGGTAATGAATCGATTAACGACAATAGATCTTTGCGGTTACTCAACCTTAGATTCAAAAATCAATGTAAATCTGGATTGTAATGTAAAAAACCTGGTTTTTCGTGAAAGATTTCCTGATATGAGCAACGTTTTTGCGGAAAATGATTTTCTGAATTTACAGTGCAATCTTGATCTGTCAGGGAATGAGTTAACAGTTAAATCATCATTTAATGGCCAATTTATCAACAACAAAATTTCGAAGGGCAGATTGTCCGGTGTTTACCAAAATGGTGCATTTAATTTTGATCAACTATCATTTGAATCCGGAAAGCAGTTGATTTCCGGTTCACTTTCAGGCGATGTAGCGAATGGCGCCGAGGCCGTTGTTGATGTCAGTAACATTAATTTACGTTCATGGCAGGTTTTTCAGTCAAATACATCAATTAATGGACAGCTTGAACTGAAATTCCGGGGTGCGTTAACATCTCCCGATACTCTGCTGGCCGACTTTGCAATGGCAGATTTAATTATTGATACATTGCAGATTGACTCGGTCAAAGGAAAATTTCTTTTGTCCGAAGGTATGCTTGCGATTGTTGATACTATTAATATCGAATTTGAGAAAACCGGTATCAAGATAGAAGGTTCATGTAACCTGGATTCCAATAGTGTCAACGCCAGGGCGTATTTCACTTCTGACAGTATCAATGTTCTGTCGGATTTAATGCGTCTTAGCAATCTGCAGGGACGGCTGGAAGGGTATCTCGAAGCGACAGGACACTTAAACAGTCCGGATTTCAGAGGCTGGTTACGCGGTCTTGATGTGGGTGTGTCCAATCTGTTTTTCGAAGAAGCAATAGCCCGTTTTGGGTTGATGAATATCCAGGAGAACCGGTTTGGAGATATCTATATTGAAGCGACGAACGGGACCACGCCGTTGTTTAAAGAAACGATTCCGCTGGCCTCGTTGATTGTTCGTTTTGAAAAGGATACCTTGATTGTTCGTTCTCTACGGGTAGTTGGAGACGAGATGAATATTGAGGTGCAGGGAAAAATCGTGCAGTATTCAGATTTATTTTTTGATAAAATTAATGTCTATCGGGATGGTAACTTTTTAAACAATATCGATCCGATCCATATCTCATTGAAAGAAGATACGATCAGTCTGGCAGAAGTTCGTTTTTCTCTGAATAAGGGGATGATTATTCTGTCCGGTGAATCGGTCAACAACCGCATCCAGTCTGCGGTAATCAATATCAGGGACCTTGATATCAATCCGGTTAATGCCTATCTGAAAGGTTCCAGAGGAGTCGCCGGTATTGTGGATGGTCTGATCAGTTACGCAGATACTGCTGAATCACCGATAGTTTACAGTCGGCTGGATATTGACCGTGCTAATATTATCGGAAAATCATTTAAAAGTATCCGTTTGGAGTCGAGACTGATAAAGGATCAGATTATTCTTGAAAATATCTTTTTTGAGGATCTTGAAAAAGGATATATAAATGGTTTTGGACGAATCGATTGTCACTATCCCGCTATTGACAGCAGCAGTTTTTTTAAGCCGACAGATTCAATTAATGTTCAGTTACAATTTGATAATTTTGACTTTAGCACACTTGGATCATTTATCTTACCAAAGATGAACAAAGATGGTAAACTTTCGGGAACATTTGCGATCAGCAATACGCTGGAAAAGCCGGAATTTAGCTACGAGATGACCGTAGCCGACCCTGTTTTTGATCGTCTTTCTGCGAATACATTACAAACGAAGGGAGTTTATCGTAATCACAAACTGGAATTTACAAATTTCCAACTTTGGGATCAGTATGGTGTAACAAGCGGGGCCGGGTATCTGCCATTTTCGTTTTCCTTTAATCCGTTAAATGTGAAATTTCAAAAAGATTCTTTAATGTTTATGAGCTTCACCGTACATTCTAAGGCGGTTGAATTCTTGTCTATCTATATAAGTAATGTGGAAAGCATCGAGGGCGATTACAATATTGCGTTGAATATCACAGGTACACCTAATAATCCGGTTCGTTCTGGCAATGTCACTGCAAAAAACGGTATAATTCGTGTCAGTGCTCTTGAAAATCCCATTACCGGTGTTACCGGCAGCGCTGTCTTTCGCGATAATATGATGGAGATTATTTCGATGGAAGGATATATGGTCAAACCGATATCCGGTCGTCGCGTTGATACTTTTAAGCAAAAATTACGGAAATATACGCTGGACATACTATTTCCGCCCTACAGGTCACCGGATGAACCGAATGTGACTATTAACGGAACCATCGATTTTTCAAGCTTTTTCAAACCGGTCTTTAATGTAAATATGACCGGTGACGAAATTTATGTAAGAATGTTGCTGGCCGAACAAGAAGGAATTCTGGATGCTACGTTTACGGTGACAGGCGGGGACACGATGATTATTGAGGGCGAAGTCGATATCAATGAATTCATTATCAGAAATGAATTTGGAGGATCAGAATCGCTAATAGAAGAAGAAAAGAGAACTGGCCGGGTGTATACGACGATCAATTTGCACACGATTATTCCTGGCAATCTCTATTTTCGGAATAGTCAGCTGGATTGTGAGCTTGAAGGGGAAATGTGGATCATTAAAAACGGGGCGGAACCGTACCGCTTTTCCGGAACTCTGGATATCCGAAAAGGTAAGTTCTTTTATTATGGCTGGGATTTCGATGTTGTTCAGGGTTCAATAACATTTGACCCGACTGAATTTAATCCGACCCTGGACATTGAAGCACGGGTCGACCTGGCGTCTTACACAGACTACAACACTACGGAATCAGCAAGTTCTGAAGAAGACTACGTCACCGTTCTTTTATCCGGGGACCTTCGGAATCCGACGCTGGCACTTATTTCCGATAAATACAATGAAGGTGACATTTTAATGTTTCTAACCAGAACACAGCTGGGTACCGAAGATGCTTTGAATCAGGATCGAATTTCATCAGACGCGATGAATATGTTTGGAGTGTATTTTGAACGGCAGTTGGAGAAAAGCATCGGACAAATCAGCGGGCTCGATGAATTTGAACTACGGACGAAGGGCAACCTGCTTTCCAATCAACAACCGGACCAGTGGAGTATCAGTCTGGGGCAAAAATTGGCTCCGAATCTCTATTTTAAATATGAACGGAATCTGTCATTAATTGAACCGACGCAGCTGTTTGGAATTGAATATCGGCTGAACCGGAATTTTTCTGTGAGTGGAGAAGTTGAGCAGAATGGATCGTTCAGGATTAACTATTTATATAAATACCGGTATTAAAATTGTCGATCGCCCGAATACGAAATATAATATTAATTGTTGCACTGATCGCCGTTTCTAATAGCGGTTCTAAACTTTTTGCTCAGGGCAAATTTACATCGACTGAGTACGTAGTCGGGAAAATATATCTGGATGGGAACGAGGCTTTTAAAACCCGGAAATTAAAGAAACAGATGAATCTCAAAGATAAACGATTGACCCGTTCAAAAACATTTACCCGTCGGTTGATTGAATTGGACCGGATTTTATTGCAGAGTATCTATGTGAAAAACGGATATCTGAACAGTGTTGTCCGGGATTCTTTTAAAGTCCATGAAAACGGAAAGGTTGACCTGTATTATTTTATCACCGAGGGGCGTCAATACTTTCTTGAGCAAATTGATATGGATGGGAATACATCCCTGTCCGATGATAGAATTCTCGAAATCCTTGACCATAAGCTGGATAAACCCTATAACCCGATAAAAATCCGTGAGGGCATTAAACTATTAAAAACGGAATATGCAAATAATGGAAAACCACTTGCCTCTATTCAAGATTCCGTGGATGTAAACAGTGGAATTCACCTGTTTATTCACATCACTGAGAACCCGACCATGAAAATCGGGACTGTTAAAATTGCAAATAATAAATTGGTTAAAATCAAACCAATCGAGCGGGAAATATTGTTGAAACCGGGAGATCTTTACTC
>JAHJGX010000202.1 GCA_018824205.1 bacterium | reverse complement strand
TCATTTACGTTATCATAGGCCCCAAACAACAATATAAACATGATCAAACCGTAATAAATCGCCCAGCGCAGGATAAGCGGCCGGGCACTTAACCACATCCGGATATTATGATTACGCTGGAACAATTCCACAGCAATTAAAACCATGATCGATAAAATTGACAATGCAAAGTGTTGCGCACTGAACCCGCTGACCGAGAACAGCGTTGATACATCAAATGCAGAGAACAGGTTCCTGATAATCAGAAATGCATCGTTGATACTGTCCGCACGGAAAAATATCCATGAAAACAGTACCAGGTGAAAAGTAATTGCTATTTTGATAAATCGGTGAATGTTTGGAATTTTCACCAATCCCAGAATTTGATGCAGTCTTTCCCGCCATTGTTCTGTCCAGCGGGAAATCAGCAGATACATTCCGTGCAATCCGCCCCAGATGATAAATGTCCAGTTAGCGCCATGCCAGAACCCGCTGACCAGGAATACGATGAAGATGTTCAGATACATTCGGGCCTGTTTTACACGGTTACCACCAAGTGAAATGTAGAGATAATCCCGGAACCAGCTGGATAGAGAGATGTGCCAACGCTTCCAGAATTCCCCAATGGATTTTGAAAAGTACGGTCGTTGAAAATTCAGCATCAGCCGGTAGCCCATTACCTGTGCCGCGCCTATGGCGATATCGGAATAACCGGAGAAATCACAATAAATCTGAAACGCGAAAAAGTACGTCGCCACAATACTCGGAAGACCGGGGTAAAATTCAGGATTATTGTACACCTGGTTTACAAAAATCGCTACCCAGTCGGCAATCACCACTTTCTTGAAAAAGCCCCAGGCCATTAGCAATAATCCGTCTTTAACACGCTGATAATCAAATTCCATTTTTTCGAAAAACTGAGGCAGCAATCGGGTGGAACGCTCAATCGGCCCGGCAACCAGCTGCGGAAAAAAGGACACATACAGCGCAAAAATTTCCAGGTGCCGCTCCGGTTCCCGATCACCGCGATAGACATCGATGGTATAACTCAGGGTTTGAAACGTATAGAAACTGATTCCCACCGGCAACAGGACTTTCAACGAAGGCACTTGATACATGATATTCAAATACTGAAAAGCCTGCCTGAGTGAATCGTTGACAAAATTGAAATATTTAAATGTAAACAGCAGTCCGAGATTGGCAAATAGACTCAGGATCAGGTAAATCCGCCGCTTCTCTTTAACCGCAGTCTTGCCCATTTGCAATCCGGCGAAATAATCAATCAGGGTCGACGCGATAATCAGCAGCAGGTATTCCGCCTTCCAGCACATGTAAAAATAGTAACTGGCCCCCAGCAGCAACATCCAGCGATATTTTTGAGGAATCCAAAAATACAGGATAACGACGATGGGGAAGAATATCAGAAACCGGAATGAGTTAAACAGCATTTAATGCGCTCATTGATTATCGTTAGTCAGGATATTCTGAAATATTTGTCTGGTAACATCAGATATCGTTGTTTCGGGAGTAATTGTTATCCAGGTTGCCTCTAACTGATTGCGAAACCAGGTCAACTGTCGTTTGGCGTAGCGACGGGTATTACGTTTGATGTTTTCAACCATCTCAGCATAACTGCATTCGCCATCCAGATAAGTAACAACTTCCTGATAACCCAGGGTCAGCAGCGAATCCAGGTTTTTCCGCAAACCGGAGTTCAGCAGTGCCTGAACTTCATCAACCAATCCATCCTGTATCATTTGATCTACCCGTTCATTGATCCGCTGATACAGATTTTCCCGTTCCATCGTCAATACGAAAATCCTGTTTGGGAATGGTGATTCAGTCTCTTGATTTCGATAGTGTGCACTCGGCGGTTTCCCGGTAATTTCATAGATTTCCAGCGCCCTGGTAATCCGCTTGGTATCATTTAAATGGATTTTAACCGCCAGTTCCGGATCAATGTCCACTAACCGGTTATAGAGTTCCGCGATACCCTTTTTATCCAGCTCGGCTTTAATTTTATCCCGGACCGATTTATCAGTCAGACTTTCCTGAAAAATCCCCTGGACGAGGGCTTTGACATACATGCCGCTACCACCAACAAAGATCGGCAGTTTGTCCCGTGATAGAATATCTGCGACAGCAACCAGGGCCAATTCCCGGTATGTACCGGCACTGATCTGTTCGCTTGGCTCCAGAATATCAATTAAATGATGGGGAATTTCTTTCTGCTGCCGCAAGGTCGGTTTTGCGGTGCCGACATCCAGCCCTTTATAAACCTGCCGGGAATCAATGGAGATAATTTCGCCATTCAATCGTTTTGCCAATTCGATAGCGGTTGCAGTTTTTCCGACGGCTGTGGGGCCAACGATAAAGGGGATTATTTGCTGAGATTGTTGCAAATCTTGTTTACTATTTCCGACCAATATCTAAACCCTTTCAAACCGTTTATCCAGTTCTTTTATGGTTAAATTGATGATGATCGGACGTCCATGGGGACAGAAGTAAGGATTTTGAGTCGCGAAAAGATTGTCGACGAGGTTGCGCATCTCCTCCTCCGTCAGTTTATCGCCGGACTTAATCGCGGCCTTGCAGGAATAGGATGCCGCCACTTTGGATTGAATGCTGGTGTCCTTGGTCCCGAATTCGTGGTAGTGGTCCAGTATCTCTTTTATGATTGTGGATTCATTACCCCAGGTCATACCAGCGGGGACGGCTTCCAGCGCAACGGTGTTTTTTCCGAATTCCCGCAGGCTGAAGCCAATTTTTTCCAGAAAAGGAATTACATCCAGAAGCATTGAGAAATCCATTACCGATAATTCAACAATCTGTGGAAACAGGAGTTGCTGCCCCCTCCAGGGCTGTTCGGACATTGCTTTAATAGCATTATCGTATAAAATTCGCTCGTGAGCCACATGCTGGTCAATGATTACCAGGCCGGATTTAACCTGGGTAATGATGTATTTGTTATGTAATTGATAAAGCGGTATGTCGGGGCGATAATCAACCTGTGATTCGGGTAATCCCTGCTCCACAAAGCGTCGCGCCCGTTCTGTCCATTGTCCGACCGGCCTCCCTTGGGAAAAATGAAGCGGCATTTCCGCCTGACTTTCCGGTCGTGTTTGCGGAAAACTAAGAAAATCGTGATTGCTTGATGGGCTTTGTGCTTCAATCATTTCTTTTTCGGTATCAGGCAATTCCTGATCAGGCTGGTCCTTCCGGTTAACCGGTAATGGCGCGTAATAATGTTCGGGAGCGAAGCGGGCCAAATCCGGAATCACATTCATTATCACTTTCAAACCCGATTTAACACTGTCCTCAAGAAACCGATAAACGCTGTTCTGTTCCCGGAATTTGACCTCCATTTTGGCGGGATGAACATTCACATCCACAGCAGCTGGATCTAATTGAATATGTAAACAATAAAAGGGATATTCGCCACGGCTGATAAGCTTTGAATAGGCTGTATTGATCGCGTGGTTCATCAGGCGGTCACTGACAAAGCGGTTATTGACAAACAGGTACTGATCACCATGACGCGCCCGAACCAGGTTCAGGTTCCCGATATAGCCGCTCAGCGTCATCCCCGCGCTCGTCTCGTCAACCCGAATTAAATTACCCCGGTATTCGCTTGAATATAAATTAACAACCCGATCGATCAGTTCCTCCGGGCGCAAACGGAACACCTCTTTATCATTGTGAATCAAGGTGAACTGGACCTGCGGATGAATCATTGAAAACTTGCGGATTATTTCAATAATGTGACGAAATTCCACATCACTGCTTTTAAGAAATTTTCGACGCGCCGGAATATTGTAGAACAGGTTTTTTACGGAAATATTTGTGCCGGATGTCGCTGCAATCGGTTTGATATCTCTGAAGCTGCCACCTTCCACCCGAAGTTCATAACCGCTCTCGGCAGCCTTTTCGGCACTGACGGCATTAACAATTGCCACCGCGGCAATGCTTGCCAAAGCTTCTCCACGGAAGCCCAACGTGCGAATCGCCATCAGATCCTCAGTCGTGGCAATCTTGCTGGTAGCATACCGCTCAAAAGCGAGCAGCAGGTCATCTTTGCCCATACCATCGCCATTGTCAATGACCTGGCAGAGTGCTTTGCCGCCACTCTTTATTACGATTGTAATTTCCCTGGCGCCGGCATCGAGACTGTTTTCAACAAGTTCCTTGACCAGGGACGCAGGTCGCTGGACAACTTCGCCGGCGGCAATTTTATTGGTTAGCTGATCAGATAGGATTTTAATTTTCGACATAGATTACATTTCAGCGATCGTTTTATCGACCCGGTTCATGATTCTCCGGACAATGCGTTGACCGGTATTTTTTATTTGTGCTACTTTTATTTTCATTGATTCAACATATTCCTGATCGTTAATACTTAACAGATTAATCAGTACATTCAGACCGGCGCCCTTAATTGCGGTATCTGCAGCAAGCGCGGCTACTCCTGCATCACTGATCGAATTTTTGTTACCGTACTTCGATATTGTTTCCGTCAGATCCAGCAACTTCAGGCTGGTTTCCATGACCTGCAGGGGAACATTCGCTGCGTTTTTTGTCGCATTCTGAATGGCAGTATTCCGTTTAGCCTTGTCCTCATCGGTCTTTTTCGGCAAACGAAAACAGTCCATAACCAAATTGAAAGCGACCGTATCAAGATCAACCAGGCGCAGCAGTTCATCTTTCAATTGCTGGGACTGAACGGCCACATCGTTCATTTTTTTATTATGACGTTCATAGCCCTTTTTGCCATGAGTCAAATTTGCCACCATGGCTGTCAAACCGGCTGCCAGTGAACCGCTCAGCGCCGCCACACTCCCGCCGCCCGGCGCCGGAGAATCCGATGAAAGTTCATCGGCGAATTCACGGGCCGTCATTTCCACCAATGACTTCTCAAATTCCTTAAACTGGTATTCAATGATCTTTTTCTGAGGATTAAACTCAGAGACATCATTCAAACCCAGCGACTGAATCGCGGTACGGATCAGGGATTCTTCAGCAACACCCTGGCATTTCCCCTGTGATTCCAGAAAATAATTCCCCGCCATCAGCATGGCTTCCCTGGGAATCAGGCCGACAATTTCCGATCCCGTAACCCGCAGCCCCATTTGATTGGCTAATTTTCGGATTTCTTCAAAAACCACATGGGGCGGTGTGATTTTATAATTGGTCAGGTTAATCGACACCTGGGCCATTTTATATTCATCGATATACCAGCCCACGGCTTTGGTCTCTTTCAGCAATCCCGCTTGTCTCAGGGCAACGCCATTTTCATCACGAAGAATCGTACCGTTTTTATCCCGCTTACTCTTTCCCTGTTCCCGAATTGTCAGCGCAATGTCGCCGGCCAGTTTCCGGTCGGTGGTATTGAGATTGACGTTATATGCGATCAGAAACTCACGCACACCCATCACCGTCGCTCCGGACCTGGCATTGAATTCGGCTTTTCCGTAATCCGGCTGCCAGTTTGGTTCTTTTAATTTATTGGCCAGTCCTTCGTATTCACCTGAGCGAATATTTGCTAAATTCTGACGATCCGCTTTGCGGGCTGATTTTTCATAGAGATATATTGGAATATGCAGTTCGTCCGCCACTTTTTTTGCCAATTCATGGGATAATTGAATGCACTCTTCTTCAGTGATTCCGGAAATCGGCACCAGGGGACATACATCCGTCGCACCCAGGCGGGCATGCGCGCCGCTGTGTTTGCGCATATCGATCAGTTCGGCCGCTTTGGCAATTCCGGCAAAGGCGCCGTTTAAAACTCCCTGTTTCGTCCCGATAAAAGTCACCACAGTGCGGTTGGTGTCGGCGCCGGGGTCGACATCCAGCAGTTTAACTTCATCTACCGATTCAATGGCGTCGGTGATGGCTTTGATCACAATCGGATCGCGGCCTTCGCTGAAATTCGGCACACATTCGATTATTTCCGGCATGAGCAACTCTCCATTCAAGTTTTAACGGATACCATTCAAATATAGCAATAAAATGACAATCACAAACAGAAGTACAAACAGCCACCAGATCGGCCGGCGAATCATTTTCTTCGGATTGTGGTGTAGGCGTTGAAAATGGATGCGTTTCCCATCGCTTTCGGAATCTTTTTGCCCGATGGAAAAAACACGTTTTCGATAGCGAACCATCACGCACCCCCAAACAATTTCGAAAAGAAATTTACAAAGGGATAGATAAATGCGCCAAGAATTGAAATCCTGGTCAGCATTCCAAACACGATCAATCCCATTAGAACAAATGGCCCGTAGCGCTCAAGGTATTCATAAATATATTCATACTGCGGCGGTAAAATCCCATACAGTATCTTCGATCCGTCCAACGGCGGAACCGGCAGTAAATTAAAAATCGCCAGCGCCAGGTTGATCTGCAAGCTGAATTTGACCATGATGTAAAGGGGTTGCAGAAGATTCGCCGGTAAAAAATTAAAACTGCCCGCATGGAACGTACGCAGCAGCATTCCGCTAACGAACGCCAGGAGTATATTGGCGGCGGGACCGGCTACCGAAACCAGCAGCATGTCCCGTTTGGGTTCTTTGAAATAGCGCGGGTTCACCGGCACCGGTTTCGCCCAGCCGAAGCGCACCAGAAAAATCATCAGAGTACCAAACGGATCGAGATGAACCAGCGGATTCATGGAAAGCCGGCCGGCCAGCTTTGCCGTCGGATCACCCAGTTTATAGGCCATCCAGCCATGGGAAAATTCATGGAAAGTCAGCGCCAGTAAAATCGGGGGCGCCAGTAATATGATATATTGTAAGTTCATTGCCACCTCGGGTGAAATGTTAACAATTGGCTGCGGAGCGGTCCGAAGGTCACAGCGGTTCAACAGAACTCCCGGTGGAGACTCCTTTGGAGACTTCTCATGGAACAACCCCGTAGCCGGAAAAAAAACTTGAAATGAAAAAAATTATAAAATTCAAATAGCGTGTCGTAATTTATTGAAAAATAATTTATAAAGAGAAGGATACATTATAAACAGAAAAGAACACAGTTTCTAATATTTTAGCTAAATTCGGATTCGTAAATTAATTTTTAGCCTATCCCTTATTACGTGAAAAATTCCGGATTTGTTCCTGTATAGATAAAGTGTAAATACAATGATTTTAGTGTCTCCGGAAAAGATCTATTACTCCGGAATGGATTTAAATGACCGGGAAACGAAATTAAATGACCGGATTATAAAAATAAAGTAACTGTTATGTTAAAAGTCAAGGCCTAAGTCGTTATTTTTTACATTTTTTTAAATTCAGTATGTAAATATCCCTTTGCTTTTGCATTCTTTTTCTTTTTTTTCTAAGAAAACGTAC
>JAHJGX010000201.1 GCA_018824205.1 bacterium | reverse complement strand
TGATGAATTTCAATTCAACGGTTTCCGATGCTGTCATTGATAGCCGTAAAATATCCGGGAAATCGATGTTTGTTGCGTTGCCCGGCGAAAATACGGACGGGCATCGGTTTGTTTTCAAAGCAATTGAAGACGGCGCCGCACTTTGTGTTGTTTCAAAGGAATGGGCCAGCCAAAGCAGTGTCACTAATCTGCCATTATGGATTGTAGACTCACCGGAAAAAGCGCTGCAGGAATTATCCAAAAAATGGCGGAAACAATTTGATATACCGGTTCTGGCCATAACCGGCACAAATGGAAAAACTACAACCCGCGCCATGTGTTCTGCAATTCTTCAGAAAAAATACACACTTCATACCACTTCGGGTAATTTGAATAATCATCTGGGGCTCCCCCTGACTCTATTGAAAATGCGAAGTGAACACACATTCAGCGTACTGGAGCTTGGCACTAATCATTTCGGAGAGATCGCTTTTCTGTGTGAACTGTGCCAACCGACAGTAGGATTAATCACCAATATCGGCTATGGTCATACGGAATTCTTCGGCTCAAAAGAAGGAGTAGCCAAAGCCAAGCGGGAGTTATTTGATGCATTGAATGAGGCCGGAACCAGTTTTATCAATCTGAATGACGAACTCATCCCGCATATGAATCCGCAAACCCAACAAATTACCTATGGTATCGATATCGAAAATGCCGATTTCACCGGAAAAATCAACAATTACGATCATAATGGCTGCGCTTCACTCATTATTAATAATGAGCTCCGGATCACATTGAAAGTTCCCGGATACGCCATGGCCCAGAATGCCCTGGCCGCCGCCGCTATTGGAAAGACATATTCCGTTGATACTCCTGATATTGTAGATGCACTGGAATCCTTTGATTCCGTCAGCCAGCGATTCAATATACAACAGACAAAGCGCTGCCGGATTATCAATGACGCCTATAATGCCAACCCCGATAGTACCAAGGCGGCTATCGATACATTTTCAAAAATCGCTGTTCCGGGGAGACGCCTGTTTGTATTTGGCGACATGTTTGAGTTAGGTGAACTGTCTCATGCTTGCCATGAGGAAATCGGTCAGATTATTTCTAGTGCAGCTATCGATCTGTTATTTGCTTACGGCCCGCTGACTCAAAAAACTCACGATACCGTTCAAAAGGTCGGAAAAACAGAATCCCGGCATTTTCATCAGAAAAGTGATCTGATCGCTGCTCTCATAGATGAAATACGACCGGATGATACCTTGTTGGTAAAGGGGTCACGGGGCAATAAACTGGAAGAAATTATAGAAGGGATTACTCAGTAAATGTTTTATCATCTTCTTGTTCCTCTTAAAAAATATATCAGCGGCTTTAATCTTTTCCAGTACATCACATTTCGGGCAGCAATGGCTGCAATTACGGCATTGCTCATTAGTTTTATAATTGGCCCATTCTTTTTAAAACTACTGGAAAAATATCAAATCGGTGAAACAATTCGCGATGATGGCCCACAGTCTCACCTGTCCAAAAAAGGTACACCGACAATGGGCGGGATTATTATGATTTTTTCCGTCGTGATCCCTGTCCTGTTATGGGCCAATTTAAAAAACACCTACATCCTGCTGGTACTGCTTGCCACACTTTGGATGGGCGCAATTGGGTTTCTCGATGATTATTTAAAAGTAATAAAAAAATATAAAAAAGGCCTGATCGCCCGCTATAAACTCACCGGACAGATACTTTTGGGACTTATTATTGGTAGTTATCTCTATTTTGCTCCTGAATTTGAGGCGGTCCGGGGATTGACATCCGTACCATTCTTCAAAAACCTGGAAATTAATCTGGGGCTGCTCTATATCCCCTTTATTGTATTTGTATTGACCGCCGGTTCCAATTCTGTAAATCTTACCGATGGTCTCGATGGTCTGGCCTCCGGATTGATGGGAATTGCGGCATTGGCATTTGCGGTAATTTCCTATGTTTCCGGCCGGACCGATTTCAGTCATTATCTGAACACCATTTACCTCCCCGGCAGTGGTGAATTGACAGTATTCTGCGCCGCATTCACTGGAGGAATTCTGGGATTTATGTGGTACAACAGCAAACCGGCCCAGGTGTTTATGGGCGATACCGGTTCATTATCCATGGGAACCGCACTCTGGACAATCGCAATCCTGCTAAAAAAGGAGATTCTTTTTGTTCTGCTCGGCGGAGTATTTGTAGCGGAAACTGCATCTGTTTTAATGCAGATTTCCTATTTTAAATATACAAAAAAGAAAACCGGAACCGGCAAACGAATTTTTCTAATGGCTCCCCTTCATCATCATTTTGAAATGAAGGGCTGGGATGAGAGTAAAATCGTGATCCGCTTCTGGATCATCGGAATCTTACTGGCACTTTTAAGTTTAAGCAGTTTTAAAATATTATGATCAATTTATCATCAATACCAATCAATGTTACAGGGAAAATAATCAGCGTCCTGGGTGCCGGGCGAAGCGGCATTGCAATCGCTCAACTCCTGGCCCAAAATGGTGCTGACGTCCTGCTGTCTGACTCCAGACAGATCACGTTTACTGCGCCTCAGAAACAGAAATTGCACTCCCTAAATATTAAAACTGAATTCGGAGAACACAGCAAGTCGATTCTTCAATCCGACCTTGTGGTTATCAGCCCCGGAATACCGGCGACTGCCCCAATTGTACAGCAGATTGAAGCGGCAGAAATCCCAATTGTCAGCGAAATTGAAGCGGCATACTGGTTCATGCCCGACGCCGGCTTGATTGCTGTAACCGGTTCAAATGGTAAAACGACAACCACGACTCTTATCTATGAGATATTTAAGGACAGCCAATATGACGCCTATTGTGGGGGCAATATCGGAATTCCCTTCTCTTCACTGATTCCTCAGGCCGTAAAAGATGCTGAAAAACCGAAAGTATTTATCCTAGAAATGAGCAGTTTTCAGCTGGAACGAATCATTCATTTCCACCCGGACGTTGCGATTATTTTAAATGTCACGGACGACCATATGGATCGTTATGACCATGATCTTAACTTATATCTCAAAGCAAAATTAAATATCAGTAAAAATCAGAC
Organism: bacterium; assembly: GCA_018824205.1. Classification (GTDB taxonomy): domain Bacteria; phylum Fidelibacterota; class UBA2242; order UBA2242; family UBA2242; genus B118-G9. The sequence goes on along the minus strand of JAHJGX010000201.1, from coordinate 3,965 downwards.
TGCAAAGGATCTGTTCATCTATTTTTCAGATGACAGTCTATTGAGCAGCAATGTACCGTTACTTCCGCAAAAGCGGCCGTTTGGTCTGAACGATAATCCCGGCATGCAAGTCAAAACTGATATGGTTTCCATTATGACAAAGGATGGTCAGGAATACCTAAACCTGAAAAATATCAAATTGCTCGGTGAACACAACCTGTTAAACATATTGGCAACCTTAAATGTCACTCAGCATTTTAATATTTCAAAAGACCGAGTTATAGAAGTGCTGAAGGATTTCAGTGGAATTGAACACCGGCTCGAATACATCAGAACCATCAATGGCATTGATTATTTTAATGACTCCAAAGCGACCAACGTTGAATCTGTTAAATACGCGTTGAAAAGTTTCTCCCGACCTGTGATAATCATTCTTGGTGGCCGGGACAAAGACTCGGATTTTTCAATTCTTCTGCCCTATCTGAAAGAACATGTGAAACATGTGTTACTTATCGGCGAAGCCGCTTCAAAAATTGAATCAGTTGTTCGAAATATCCTTGATTATTCATACGCGGATTCGATGGAAAGTGCTGTAAATGACGCAACACATATCGCACAAGCCGGAGATGTTGTTTTACTTGCTCCGGCCTGCGCCAGTTTTGATATGTTTGAAAATTACGAGCATCGTGGAAGAGTTTTTAAAGAAATCGTCTTATCAATAACCGAAGATCGTAAATGAAATCCAGATACCATCAATCAATCGACCAGCTATTCTTTATGTTAACAATCATCCTGATAGGAATTGGTTTTGTGATTCAATACAGCGCCAGTTCATCGCTGGCAGCAGCGAAATTTAACGATCCCGGATACTATATGAGAGGTCATTTTATCCGAATAATTGCCGGGTTTGTGGTCGGACTTGTTTTCATTAAATTAGATTTTAACCATCTGAAAAACCTGGCCTTCTGGTTTGTAATACTCTCTGTTGTCATGTTGGTTTTGACCCTCATTCTGAACCGATCAGGAAATTCTTTGACTGCCCGATGGTTGCAATTAGGACCATTTAGATTTCAACCGTCAGAGCTGGCTAAATTTTCGGTAATCCTGTATCTGGCTTCCTTCTACGATCGACATCAGGACGAGATTGATGATTTTAAAAAAGGATTTCTCCCACCGGTGATAGTAATGTCAATCATCGTTGTTTTAGTTGTAATCGAACCTGATTTCAGCACCGGTGCTGTTATTGCTTTCTTAGGTATTGCGATCATGATAATTGCCGGTACTAAACTGGTTTATCTGTCCCCGTTCGCCGGATTATTTGTCATATTTTCGGTTATAACTATCATCCGGTCACCATATAAACTCAAACGGATTTTAAGTGCTTTCAGTGGTGGATCAGATATTCAGGGCGCTGGTTATCAAATTAATCAATCGTTAATTACCCTTGGAAATGGCGGTTTCTGGGGGCGTGGTCTGGCCGGTAGTGTCGAGAAAAATTTATTCCTGCCCGAGCCTCATACGGATTTTGTGTTTTCTGTAGCCGGTGAGGAATTTGGGTTCATCGGAGCCATTTTTCTTTTAATTCTATTCCTCGGATTATTTATTCGTAGTATTCAGATATCATTCAGATCCCCAACAGTATTCGGAAATCTTCTTGGTATCGGTTTGTCAATCAGCATGTTTTCCTATGTTCTGGCCAATGTCGGCGTCGTAACGGGACTTTTACCGGTTACCGGTTTGCCACTTCCCTTTCTGAGTTATGGCGGTTCAACCATGCTGTACAATTTTGCCTGTATTGGAATTCTATTGAACATTTCCAAGACAATGATCGAAAAAGAAAAACCTTTAAGACTGGTTACAATTCATGGGTAAAGCAAACGAGCAACATCATTTAAAAATTCTGGTCACAGGTGGCGGAACCGGTGGACACCTCTTCCCTGCTATTGCTTTAATGGAAGAACTAAAGTGTCGGGCAAAGGAGAAATTTACCTTTGATTTTCTGTTTATCGGTACGGAAAGAGGTCTGGAATCTTCTGTTTTAAACAACCAAGACTACCCGTTTCGAAGTATTTGGATTCGCGGGTTCCAGCGTGGCTTTACAGGTCGTGATATTCTGACCAATCTGCTGTTCCCGGTGCGTCTGATTGTGAGTCTTATCCAGTCATTTATCCTCATTAAGCGTTTTAAACCGGACCTGGCTATTGGAACTGGTGGTTATACATCGGGCCCACCGTTACGAATTGCCGCATTGTTAAAAATTCCCATTTTTCTGCATGAACAAAATGTTTTTCCGGGAAAAACGACCCGCATGCTGAGCAAACATGCGAAACGGGTTTATTCGTCTTTTGAAGATACCAGGGAGTATATTAAAGATATCATCTGTTACGGAACCCCGCTGCGGCGGTCTTTGAACTATGTTTCCAGAGAACAGGGAATCCGGTTTTTTGAGTTAAGAGACAATCTTACGACCGTTTTCATATTTGGTGGCAGCCAGGGATCCCGTGCAATCAATAATTATTGGATTACACATTTAAATGATTTTATTGCAAAATCAAAATGTCAGTTCATCTGGCAAACCGGCCAACATGACTATGAAAATATCAAATATCTTTTTGCTGAAAATCCAAACGTCTACATTACGCCATTCATTCATGAAATGGGGATCGCTTACTCAGCCGCCGATATCATTATCAGCCGTGCCGGAGCCCTTACACTTGCTGAGCTTTGCTTGTATGGTAAGCCCTCAATCCTGATTCCCCTTCCCTCAGCCGCCGGAAATCACCAGGAAATCAATGCCCGAATCATGGAAAAAGAAGAAGCTTCTATTGTAGTACTCCAGAAAAACCCCGAATCGGAATTGCTGGAGATTTCACTCCAGGCACTCATCGAAAATAAATCAAAATTAGCCGAAATGTCTAAAAATGCCAAACGACTGGCCAAGCTGGATTCGGCAAAATTAATCGTGGACGATATATTAAATATTATGGTTGAAGATGCTCGGTAAAATAAAAAATATTCATTTTATTGGGATCGGTGGTATAGGAATGAGCGGTATCGCCGAGTTGTTACACAATTGGGGTTTTGAAATTACCGGTTCCGATGCCCGCTATTCAGACAACATCGCCCGACTTGAAAAGAGCGGTATCCAGATTTTTATCGGCCACCATCGTGAAAATCTAAAAAATGCCGACGCTGTTGTGTATACATCTGCGGTAAATGCAGATAATCCCGAACTGCTGAAAGCCCGGGAGCTGGGAATCCCGGTAGTTAAGCGGGCAAAAATGCTGGGAGAGATATTACGGACAAGGCCAAACAGTATTGCTGTTTCCGGCACTCACGGAAAAACGACGACTACTTCCCTGGTTGGACACATTTTTACAGAAGCAGGTCGTGATCCGATCATCATCTCCGGTGGCGTCATCAAAGGTCTGAATACAAATGTACGAATTGGCTCAGGAGATACAATTATTGTCGAAGCCGACGAGTACGACCACTCATTTCTGCAACTTTACCCCACCCATATCCTGATCACTACTATCGACGAAGAACACCTTGAAATCTATGGTAACATGGACAATTTGACAAAAGACTTTGCACGATTCGCAAGTAGAATTCCTTTTTATGGAAAAGTAATTGCTAATTTAGACGACATACACAATCGGTCTATTCTTCCTATCCTGACAGTCCCCGTTGAAACCTACTCTTTAAATGAAGCGACGGCAATAAATGCCAGGAATCTTCACCTGCATCATTCCGAAAGCAGCTTTGATGTATTCCATTACAACGAGATACTTGGTAATATTCATTTACCAATTCCCGGTCGCCATAATATCCAGAATGCTCTGGCAGCGATTTCGATCAGTATGGAATATGGCATCGATTTCGATACTATTAAACAATCTATTGAATCTTTTGGCGGTGTGCACCGACGATTTGAGATAATATTTCAAAATGATGACATAATGCTCGTTGACGATTACGCCCAC
>JAHJGX010000200.1 GCA_018824205.1 bacterium | reverse complement strand
GTTTATGAATAATTTTGCCTATCTTTATCAAACAACACTGAACGGGACCACACTCAAAGGTGAAGTTCAAGTCAGCAATGGTGTAATTTTTCAAGGCATTACTACCGTCACAGACACTTTACAGAATTATTATTACAGCGGCTACACGTTGAATGTCCAGGGTGATATCATAAACAACGGTCTGATCCGGGATTATTATAATCCAATGATATTAAATATAACTGGAAACATGACCAATAATGGCGTATGGGCAAATAGCCGGACAGAATTGAATGGCGAATCTACACAGCATGTTGTCATTAACGACAGTCACGCTCTTAGTGGACAACTAGATTTGAATGCGATATTAACGGGTGACGCCTATCAGTGGTTACTTGATGATGTTGAAATTGCCGATGCAATATCCCAATCACTGACGTTCTATTCGGTTGGCGAACCTGAATTCGGACATTATATGTGCCAGGTTACCAGTTCCGGGAAAGAGACTTTAAGTTCCAGAATGATAAGAATCAGTAATGGTTCTCCGGAATTTTCGACATTGCCGAATGTCGCTTTTAGTGAGGATCATTCATTGAAATTACATATATCATCTTTGTTTGATTATGTGGAAGATCCAAATGATGCGGATTCAGTGTTGGTGTGGACAATCCTGGACAATGATGATGTAATTACGGAAATTATTGCTGATACTATCAATTTTTCTTCAACATTGAATTGGTTCGGTAGTGATACACTTTTAGTAATTGTATCCGATGGCCAGTTGTCTGACACCACCAATTTGATCGTTATTGTCGAACCGGTGAATGATGCGCCGGTTATCACGGCTTTACCGGATACAAGCATGTTTGAAGATGATTCCCTGAAATTGGCATTGACGGCTTTTGATGTGGATAGTGATTCATTGATATTTATGGCCAGTTGCGATACATCCGCGATAGAGCTGATATTGGCTAAAAATTATCTTACACTTATCCCCCTTGTAGATTGGAGTGGTAATGCTCAAATCCAGGTAATCGTTAGCGACACCGAGTTAAGTGATACAACTGATTTTATATTAATTGTAAATGCTTTAAACGATCCGCCAGCGGCTTTTAGTTTAATTACTCCGGCGGACTCCATTGTAAATTCTTCGGATACGGTGATGGTGTTTCAATGGGAAAATTCAATTGATACTGATAATGATCTGCTCAGTTATGGAATTAGTTTGAGTGGCGAGAATTTTGAGTATGTTACTAATTGTGATACCAGTTTTATCAACCTGAATATTCTTGACATTGCAGTTCCCCGAGATGTTTGTATCAGATGGAATGTCTTTGTCACGGACAATATTGATACAACCTGGAGTAATGAAACCTGGCATTTTACTATTATTGGGCAGCTTGGAATTGAAACAGTTGCAGAACTTCCATTTTCATATACGTTACACCAGAATTATCCAAATCCGTTTAATCCAAGTACTGTTATTCAATACAGTATTCCAAAAACATCGCATGTTTCGTTGACCATTTATAATATGACTGGTCAGATTGTCGAAAAACTAATAAATCAGACACAGGAGCCCGGATTTTATTCTGTGAATTGGGATGCTCGGATTGTTAGTACTGGCATGTATTTCTACCGAATCCAGGCTGATGGATTTTCAGCAGTTAAGAAGTGCCTGCTGATAAAATAGTAACTTGGATAGAACATAACACCCTAAAGCCCGACCTAAAAATCGGGCTTTTTTTATTGCTAAAAATAATCACCATCCATCTACCGGACTGTAACCCCAATTTATCGACGAGAGACAGGCCCCCTGGACGACAATGCCTTTCTGTAAAAATTTGATAGATATCTCATTTTATTTAACCTATTTTTTTGTAAAGCCCTGCCACCTCTTCCGCAATTGCGAAACAGGTCAAAGAATTAATAGATACAGTAATTTCAATTATTCTTACCAATCATAAAATTCAGATTTTTCTTTATTTATTGTGCTCTTTTTATTTTCTACAATTTTATCATAGTATTCGAAAAAACAATTTGCAAACTCATCTAATATCCGAGATTTTAATTCATCAATAAAATTGTTAAATGTCTCCTTATTTAATTTTTTCAATCTAAGTAAACTGAAATTATTTAATATAAAATCTCGAATATCTATAGTGGTTTTTTTCGCAATAATAAAATTAAAACAAATATAATCTCCAAAAGCTACTATTTCAGGATTCGTATATATAAAAGTCTTTTCAAACAGACATATTTGATCTTCTTCTATATCAATATCACTTTCATTTTCGAAAAGGGGGAATTGATAGAATTCTTTTTCAATTGAAAAAGAATTCTTATCATTTAAATATTGTGTAAAATCATTTGGATCAAATAATAAACCAAATTCTTTGATATCAAATGATTTTATAATTTTACTAATTTCACTGAAATAAATTTTAACTGTTATTTTTATTAAATCACCATCGTTCACAGCCATATTATTTTTAAATTTATGGTTCTTCCGACATTAGTATGGAGCTAAGCAAAAGACGCCCTTATCTTTAAGAAAAAATATTCACTATCCCTAAAGCCAAAGGCAACTCTTTTAATGACCTTGATCTTGTT
>JAHJGX010000199.1 GCA_018824205.1 bacterium | reverse complement strand
TAAATTGTTTCTTGTGAGTCATATCGGTCTCCCTTCTTTTAGTGTTATTTTTGGTCTTCTAAAATTAAGAAGGGATACCGATAAGGGCTAACACTCACTTTTAAACATAATATCTACTCAGCCGCAAACATGGCAGGTTTTATAATTTCCTTTTGGCAACAAGGCTTTACTCTGTAGCCTTCCACATCACAACCCCGAGACGAAAATATGCCGAAAGGCATGCCTTTCGGCATAAACATTAACCACTCCTGTCTGCCGACCAGGCAGGCAATTTATTGAGTGGACTTGATGCTTCCAGCAATATAAACCGAATTTATTCGGTGAGTACCCCGACTAAAGTCAGGACGACAGGTAGAAGCCATCCTATCCCATCCGGCGGCTGCCGGGCAGACAGGCCGGAATCACAAGTACCAGCCGAAAAAGAATTGATTCAAAAAAAACCGGGTTATTCCAAACTAAAAAACCTGGCATAGCGCTCTCATGTAGATTTGACTTCCCAAGAAGATATAGCAAAAAAATCATGCCTATTGGTGTACCTAAAATCACAATTCTATTGATTTGTAACCTTTTTCTGTTTAGCTTTTTTTGGTTTAACTATTGACAGCTTAGTTATTTGCGATAAGGGTGTAACATTCGATTTAATTATTTAAGGAAAATCGAAAATGCGTTCACATTGCAAGGCCATTCATACCAACAAAATTTTACCAACTTTCGGTTATAAACCCATGTTTTTTAACACAGTCCGCCGGATTGCGGTGGATTGCCGGGAGTTGAGTACGGGGTTATTTCTACTGCAATCGAATATTCAGTATATGACTCGGACCCGAAAAGTCATTTTATTAAAGTTAAAAAAGAGCTCAACAATCAACACTTCCCCAGAAAGGAGTATATTATGAAAAAGGCTATTTTTTTCGCACTCTGCATTATTGCAATGAGTAGCGTTTTACGGGCACAAAACCCGGGCTTTGAGACGGGCGATCTAACCGGTTGGACAAATAAGGGTGGGGGTACCCCATCTGTTCAAAGTACAACTGTAAGAACAGGAAGTTACTCTGGAAAGTATGTCACAAACGTATCGGGAAGCGATCAACGCTGGTTAAATGAAACGAATACGCTTAACGTTAATACTGATGTGTATTACATACATGTCATCGGATGGGTAAATCCAGTACGAATAACAAAGCAAGCATTGGAATATATTACAATGCTTTTGAATCTGGGTGGGATCACTTCAGCTCTTCTACAGCATCTGTTCAGTCTGCTGGTACATGGACGCGACTGACACACAGCGATCTAATTAATTTTGGGGATTATGCTGCCGTCGCTCCTTGTTGTGGTAACAGGGTAGCAACCTATGTTGAAGAAGGACTAGATATACGATGGGATGACTTCATCATTTACGCAAGCACATCAAGTTCAGTGGATATCACTACGCCTTCATCAGTTACGAGTGTCGCTGTATCAAGTCCGGCAGAAAATCAATTGAAGTTAGATTGGTCTAATCCCGGCGATTATGGGACTTCTGGAACAGGCGGGACACTAATAATACGGAGAACCGGGGCAACCCCAACCGGTGCTCCAAATCAAAATGCAAAATACTCTGTATCAAACGTAATCGGAGACGGGACAGTGATTGCCGTGGTTTCAGCGGGGACTACAACGTATACCGACAACAGCGCAACAGTTGGCTATACTTTTTACTACAAACTTTTTTCTCTTGATGGAGCATATAACTATGGAAGCGGCACTCAAACATCTGGAGATCAATCTCTTCCCGTGGAACTCTCCTCATTTACGGCGAAAAATCAGAGCGGCGCGATTCTGCTGGAGTGGACGGCGGAGTCTGAGATCGAAAACCTCGGCTTTATTCTGGAGAAAAAGAGCATAGAGCAGAGTGCCTGGGGCAAAGTTACTGATTATCTGACGGATAAAGCCCTGGCGGGTCACGGCTCGACGACAACTGAACATCTATATTCGTTTACCGATCCATCCGTCGCGCCGGGAATGACTTACACATATCTTCTCAGTGACGTGAATTATGCGGGAATCGAGAAGAAACATACCGATAAAACTACGACGGTGACAATACCCGCGAGTCAAACTGCAATTGCCGAAGATTTTCGTCTCGGCGATGTCTATCCGAATCCATTCAACGCCGTCTTTACAATTCCGCTGACGCTGGGCAAATCGGCGCCGGTGAAATTGACGCTCTGCGATCTGAGCGGCAAGGTTATCAAAGTCATTTCAGATGGCGTCAAACCGGCGGGCGAATACCGGATTGCAGTGGATTGCCGGGAATTGAGTTCGGGGATTTACTTTTTACACTCGACCATTCTGGAAGTAAAGAAGACGACTAAAATGGTTCTGATCAAGTAACATTTTGAATGAGGATATGATTACAATAACGACTGTTAATGGGAGAATATTAAGCCGGTAACGAAAAAAGGAATATAACATGAAAACCATTACCATTTGGTCGATTCTTTTTCTGATGTTGTTTTCAACATCTGATTTAATAGCCGGCGATGACTGGACGCAGAAAAGCCCGTCGTCAAAACCAACGGCGCGTGACAATCATGCTATGGCGTACATCGGAAATGGGAAGGTGCTTCTGTATGGCGGTTGGACAGGCACTTGGAATGGTGAAACGTGGATTTATGATCTGGCAACAAATACATGGGAACAAAAATATCCGAGCAGTAGTCCAGAAGCACGTTGTAGCCATGCGATGGCCTATTTGGGTGGCGATCAGGTGCTGATGTTTGGCGGGGATGTTAGTTGGACTCGTTATACCAGTTCCTGCTGGAAGTATGACCTGAGTGATAATAACTGGGTAGAGACAGAACCTCCAATCCGACCCGGTTCCCGCCGGCAACACGCAATGGCCTATATAGGTGATGGAAAGGTCCTCATGGTAGGCGGAGATATAGCCGCCGGAGGAGGATCGTCTTATACAACATGGCTCTATGATACTTCCGATCCAAATCAGTGGTCACAAAAGACAGACTTTATGAACGTCAAATGGCACTCTATGTCTTATGTCGGTGGTGATCAGATTATGTTGACAAGTGGTTGGGTCGAGGGGCGGGTGAATTGGAATTTTCTATTTGATCTTAGTGCAAATAACTGGACGCAAAAAACGGATTTGCCTGTGTCAAGCTGCCGAATGGATATGGTTTACATCGGTAATATTAAACCGGCGGGTATTAATTGTGTAATTCATCTTGCGTATGCAATCTTTGGATGTTTAAAGTAATTCATCACACGCTTAGGCATTTTCTGCAGCATCCGCATATGTGACAAAACACCCTTCTTTAAACTCTTTTCAT
>JAHJGX010000198.1 GCA_018824205.1 bacterium | reverse complement strand
CAAAGAGATGATGCAACTTTCCTCCTATGCCGGGAAGAAATCAGACCTGGACACCCGGGATTCCAAATATCTGGCTATGAAACAGGAAATCGGGCAGTTATTTACCCAGTACAGTTCGAAATCCTCGTTTATCGATCCGGAAATCCTGACCATGGACAAGAAGAAAATGGATAAATTTCTGGCAAAAGAGCCGAAACTAGATGTTTATAAATTCTACCTCTACGATCTCCTTCGGAGCAAAGAACATCTGCTGTCCGAAAAAGAAGAAAAAATTGTCGCCGAAGCCGGTTTGATTTCCGGTACCGCCGGTTCGATTTACGGAATTTTTAAAAACGCCGACATGCCCTACCCTACCGTGACTTTATCCAATGGCGACGAAGTACTCATCGATCAGGCGGGATACGGACGTTACCGGGCTACATCAAACCGCGAAGACCGCAAGATTGTCTTTGAGGCATTTTTCGGGAAATTCAATGATTTCCGGCGGACATTTGGAACCGAGATGGACGGCAATGTAAAGTCTCACATCTTTTACACCAATGTCAGAAAATATGATAACACACTTGAACGAGCACTGGACGCCAATAACATTGATGTCGACGTATATCACTCGCTGATCGAGAACGTGAATAAAAATCTGGGCTCTTTTCATCGCTATCTCGGTATCAAACAACGCATGATGGGAATAGATTCACTGTATTATTATGACCTTTACGCACCGTCCGTTAAGGAAATCGACGCCGAATACGATTACGATAAAGCCCGGCAAATGATCCTGACTGCTTTAAAGCCGCTTGGGAAGGATTACGTAAACGTCATTAAAGAAGCCTTTGATAATCGCTGGGTCGACGTCTATCCCACTCCCGGAAAGCGGTCGGGCGCCTATTCATCGGGCAGCGCGTATGATGTGCATCCCTATATTCTGCTGAACTATAATAATCTTTTCAATGATGTTTCAACGCTGGCTCACGAACTCGGACATACTATGCAGAGTTATCTGTCGAATAAAACCCAGCCCTTTCAAAACGCCATGTACCCGATTTTCGTCGCGGAAGTCGCGTCGACACTGAATGAAATCCTGTTATTTACAGATGTTTACAACAAAACAACGGATGACGACGTGAAATTATCCTTGCTCATGGAATACCTCGATGGTATCAAGGGCACACTTTTCCGTCAGACCCAGTTTGCCGAATTCGAACTGCGGATGCATGAAATGGCCGAAAAAGGTGAGCAGATCACCGGTGATTCCATGTCGGAACTGTACAAAAAAATCGTTCGTGCCTATTACGGTCATGATAATGGTATCTGTATTGTTCCGGACTATATCGATGTCGAGTGGGCCTATATCCCCCATTTCTACTATAATTATTACGTCTATCAGTATTCAACATCCTTTACCTCTTCAACCGCTCTGGCCGAAGGTATTCTGAGCAATGAACCGGGCGCGGTCGAAAAGTATATCACATTTCTCTCCGCCGGCGGTTCCAAGTATCCCATCGAACTGCTGAAGGATGCAGGTGTGGATATGACCGGTCCGGTCCCTTTTGATAAGACAATGAAGATGATGAACTGGGCAATGGACGAAATCGAGAAGATATTGAAGACAAAAGGTATCTGACGCAGTCAACACACACAGAAATAGAAAAGGGCAGATCGTTGGTCTGCCCTTTTATTATCGCTTGTTGCCCACCCGGAAAACATTGCCCCCAACCGCCGATAAAAGGATTCATACAGTATGCCTGTACTCTTGTTTTTTCAGCGTTTTTGCGGAAACGGTCTATCGGAATGGTCCACCAAAGGATTTTTGGGTTCCACCGACCAATCGGAATGGTCCACCGGGCTGTTTTCTCGTTCCACCGGGTCATCGGATTGATCCACCGGGCAAAAAGTATATTCCACCGTAATATCGTTTTATTCCATCGGGCAATCATAATATTACACCGATAAAACAATACGCTCCATTGGCTTATCGGTATATTACTGCATCATACCGTATTGTCCCATCGGGTCGTCGAGGCCTGGTTTTCACCGTTTCGAATGAAGCATCATTCCATCGGTTTTTGCCTTTTAGCCATCGGAATGGTCCGCCAGGAAAGTCGTCGTTACCTTTGCGCAGGTGAGCTGACCGTTTCCATCATCCGCTATCATTGTCAAAGAACTGAATTGGCCTTATCAGAAGTTTTTAGCCGATAACCATCATTTTGGTGGTTTTATTTATGAAATATTTTTTTAAATGTAAAGGAAAAAATGACCGGAGGGAACGGAAAACGGTGAACGGCAAATAGTTCGTAGTGATCCAACCAGGGCTGTCATTCCGAATTCCGATTCATCGGGATGAAGGAATCTTTCAAGACCGGTGCGCCGGTCCCGGCAATGCAGAAACCGGAAAGTGTGAAATGAAACTCAGGGATCCCAAAACGAAACTCATTGAGTTCCGAAGCGATTGAGTTCTCTTCCGGATAGGGTGAATTCGGCAGGGACACGGCTTACCTTGCTTCTGAGACTGGAACGGGGATATTGGGAGAGGGTTTTATCCGGTATAATCAAGGAGTAGGGACACGGCATGCCGTGTCTCTACTGAGATCACTATTCTTATTCCGTGCCTTTCAATGGATTTTCATTTGGATAACAACACAAAACAGTGTCGAGATATTCAACACCGCAGAAGTACTGACATATTGAAATATTCTTGATCGCACAGTGGTGTTCGGAAATTCCTTCTGCTTCATTCCAGGGGCACTTTTCCTGGTCCCAATCAATTTTATCTTTTGGGGTTACCAAATCAATATCCATATTAGCGCCATCCAATTTTCGAATCATTGTATTCCTTTATCCTTTGTATTTAGTATCCCAGTGACGGGACTCCTGCTCTGTAAACTATACGGGTGATTGCGTCCCGGAGCAAAGCCCCGGAACGATATAAAAAATCATCAAACAGTATTAGGCATTATTTTATAGCAATAGTTATATGCGTTATATATAGATCACTTTAATTACTGCCAACAGCTCATCAATCCAGTGTTGGTATGCAATTTTCCCTGTTGATAAATCCTTTGAAAACAGTAATTCTGTAGGATAATTAAATCTGCGAATCGCATAGTGTGGTTGAACATTGTTTGTTACATCGGCGATTGTATCAGATGTCAAGTGTATAGCGCAATTTCGTACCTTTTGAAAATGTTTAGGCGTGTCACCTAGAACATTTAATGCACCAATTACCCTATTTGAAACTACACTAATATCAGAACCTGCTGGATGGGATAATGAGGCTATTTTCCTTATCGTGGTGATATCACCCCATGTGGGTTCCTGATAGGATCCCCGAATAGAGCCAGAAGGTCTATTCCATTTACCGAATAAATAAAGTAAGTAATAAATTGCCTGGGAAGTATCGTGTCCTGCCAACACCGGGTGGTGGTTAACGATTCCTCGCGAAAGATCTTTCCCCCCGAGGAGGTATGTTAGCCAAAAGGATCTCCAAAATGTATTCCATGATTGCCACAAGTAGTTTACGTAAGCACTTGAAACAATGTAATGATCTTTTGTTGCTCGTGAGTAAGACCCAATATGGGAGTGGAAATACTCAGATGCTGTATAAATACGATTGTAACTATTTGAAATATCAAACATGGAAAATTGTCACACCTGAATATCAGTTATTCGGTTTTGGAGTGCAGCAAGTAACCATTTATGCCTTATTAGCCTTGACTCTAAATTTCCCGTGGCACGTTTATTAACTTTAACGAATTCAGAGAATCTACCTCTTTCATCATCATTTTCAACGGCACCAAACAATTCGAGAATATTTTGGGTAGCAATATTTGAATCTTCGCTAAAAACATTATCCGGTGTTAATCCGCCAATATTAATGGAATCTACGCCAGGTAACCCCCAACGATTATAGGCTAATGCTGAGAACAAAGAATAAATTGAGTATTTTTTTAATACGTGAGCGGCACATACATCAGATAGGTCGATTTTTATATAATTCAATGTTTCCGCGAGCTTTCTTTCATAATCAGTTCTCGGTTTAAACGAGGTATCATATCGCTTATAAATATCATTAAGCTTAGGATTACTTCTAGTCAAAATTCCAAGGTCAAGTAACTGTATTAATTCAGTAATGATTTCTGCATCTTCCATTCTAGATAGTTGTCGTGTATTTAGAATCTTGTAAGATTCGAACATTGGGCTGTAAAATTTTAACATCTCAAGAATAAACCATTTGAAGTTACCTTGATAAGATGCATGCCGTTTTTCTGGTTCATTTAGGGGTAATGTATAGCTGTTAATGCGCCTAAATATTTCAAGCACTTCCTCCTCTGTGCCAGAAACGACTGTATCAACAGAAACCTCATATGATAGGAAATGGTTCCTGAGCTCTTTGTCTAGATCGCTAAAATAACAATCTGTGTATTGACTACTGACTCTTGTTAGTTGAAATTTATCATTGAGAAAATCGTTAATTGTTGTAAGTCTTTGCTGACCATCAATAATTTCTCTTACTGATTTTCTTGTCCTAAGATCGACTATCTGACGAATCGTAATTTTTGGAAATGGGAAACCATTAATAATAGTATCAATAAAATATGAACGCGCATTTAGCGGCCATAATCCAGATGACCGTTGATATTCTCTATTTACCAGAAGTATTTTTTCATCCATCCAATTGCTCAGATCTGAAATGATTATTGTGTTTCTAACAACCTGCATATTTTGATCCTTCCTCGATTGTAAATATTTTTAATATTCATAATACAGTATGATGAGACGGTACATAAAAAGCAATGCTAAATCCTTATAGTCAAATAATTAACTAAGTTACAATTCCAATAAAATTCACCGCAAATCATCATTAATCCAATGTTACATATAAGATTTGAGCAAGTCAACCGGAATATTTTATGTCTTCCGTTTCTTACTGATTAGTGACACTGTCGAAAATACTCTCTTTTTAGGGCAGTTTCAATCCTGTTTATAATACCCGGCATGGATATGAATCAGAAACATGATGGGCGTATTGTCATACACCCCTGCTGTTAATATAAAAGGGCAGATCGTTTGATCTGCCCTTAATTTTTTAGTACTGATGTGATTACTGCGGCCAGTCCGGCGGATTTCCAATTTCGGGGTTGGGTTTCTGTTCCTCACCAACAATTTCAGAAATAATATATATCAGGACACCAAATCCGGCATAAATGCCCAGTTCCTTTTTATTTTCGATGATAAATTCTTTACCTTCTGACAGGATTATTTTCGCTCTGTCAGTTAATTTCATCTGGCTTGTATCCTGATCTGTCATGATAAAAGAGCTCAGCAGTGAATCGGCAGCAACATTCGGGATCAGAACCTGTCTCTCGTCTGCGCCAGTGTCTGTTGAATCCTGCGCAATGATAAATGCAGTACATAATAACAGTGATATAAAAATCCGTGACATAGCTTCTACTCCGACCCTATTTCATCAAAATCATTTTACGTACCCGGTGAAAATCACCCGCCTGAATGGCATAGAGGTAAACTCCCGAGCCAAGTTGCTTACCGGCTTCATTCAAACCATCCCAGCGGACTTCATGATACCCCAGGTTCATGGATTTCTGGATTAGTGTCTTGACTTTATATCCACGAAGATCATAGACGACAATCGACACATCCCCCGGCTTAATAATGGAAAACCGGATCGTCGTAGTTGCGTTGAACGGATTTGGATAGTTCTGCATGAGAGAATAGTCTTCGGGATATGCAGTCAGTACTTCCTTTATCATTTCTTCAATCTGGCTCTCCGAACCACTGAGTAATTTTAAAAGATAGAGACTTTGCTCGTCTGCCCGACTGATCTGATGATGT
Organism: bacterium; assembly: GCA_018824205.1. Taxonomy (GTDB): domain Bacteria; phylum Fidelibacterota; class UBA2242; order UBA2242; family UBA2242; genus B118-G9. The sequence goes on along the minus strand of JAHJGX010000198.1, from coordinate 21,178 downwards.
GTCACGGCATTTATCGGAAGATTCAGAATGTCTCGGGTCTGAATATCCACCAGCCGGATTTGTTCATCGGACAGATCACCGGTTCCGGTAAACGTCAATTGAACAGTCCCGGAACATTTCTGTGATACAATTTCCAGATCCCATATCTGACCGGTTTTTTCCAGGGCACGAAAGTCCGCTGATAATTGCCTGAAACATCCGAAATCCTCAGTCTGCTGACAATAGACTGAGACATAACCATCGACATTCGGCGGTTCCGGTTGATCAAATTTATCCATTTTATCAAGTGCTCGATCGTGGCGGCCAATTCGGTTCCCTTTATCACTGTACTGTCCCGATTTCGCTGAAATTTTCATTTCCCAGCCGTCGTCGCCGGTTTCTTTCTGCAATGCCGGTTGGGAAACAATCAACGGATCAATTTGAAGGGCCTGAGTCGTATCGGTACGGTTGAACACCGCGTATGCTTCCCAGGGTCTGTAGCCGGTTACAAGTGTATCAGACCAACCTTCGCCATCATAATTTCCATACTGATAAGGACCCGCAAAGGTCTCTTCGTCCAGATCTGCAGAAACTAAAAACGGATAGGGTGATGAAATAAGGTTCCAGCCAGGCATTAATTCAGTGGCAACGCCATTCAAGTCGACCGATCTGCCCTTTCCCGTTGTGAAATGAACATTGTCGGTCACTCTTTGCTGAATCCAGTATCCATTGCCGGTTTCCAGTGTATCCGGTGTTATCCAGTCCGAGCCATCCCATTCATAAATTTGCCATTTACGGTTATCCGGTTTGCCATTTAATGTCGCGGACAGTACAGCTGACACGGAAGGATTATTGATCACTCCCGGCAAAGAGATCAGGCGCCAGACGTTTTTGGGTAAGCCACTTTCATAAGCGCTTTGATCAAGATGTGTCGTGATTGTGTTTGCCGGAAAGTTCACACTGATATTAACCGTTTCGGTTTGTAAACTATTACCGTTTTCATCTACCGCATAAATATTGTAAGCAATGCCTCTGAAGCCGACGGATTCGGAAGGAACTTCAGCGGTATACGAAATAGTGCCTGAACTTTTGGAAAATCCCGCTTTGAGTGCTTTCTTTAGTGTTGGTGACAACGTCATCGGTATTGATACAAAACCCGTCCCGGTAGTGTAATTCAGATTCACTGAATCTACCACAAAATAATCGGGAAAAGAGATAGTCAATGCCAGACTCTGACCGGTCTGAATCGAATCTGCCGGAAAGTCGGGAAGCAAATTGTCGACTGTCATTGCCGGTACACTTATTTTCACAGAATCAATGGAAGTAAACTCAGCATCACTGACGTTGAGTTCAATTATATAAACCGTGTCTATATCGATCTTCGGTACCTTGAAACTGGTTTGGACTGCATTAGTATCGGCAATCTCAAGGATTTCCGGCGCATTCCAGTAGTAGATCAACTGATCACCATCGACGTCATAACTTTGACTTCCATTCAGTTTCACAGTCATTCCCTGCAAAACAGTCATATTCTGACCGGCATAGACGACAGGTCTGTCATTAACCGGAATCACAATAAGGATAAAGCTGACTTCGCTGGTATCCTGATTATCATGGACCGAAAAAGTGATTATGGAACTGCCATTCCAGTCTGCGTGCGGTGTCAATGTCAATGTTGAATCGGTAGCGGTAACGGTTATTTCAGAGGTATCGGCATAAGCATTGATTACTAGCAGATCATTCTCCACATCAACAAGCGAAACTGACAACATCAGGGATTCATCTTCATTTGTGCTGGCGTCGCTCAGCGCTGAAATCACAGGTGCATCATTAACCGGATTAACAGTCAGATGGAAAGAACTGCTGTCTGAGTATTCATCATCACTGACAATAATTGTCAAATCCGCCTCGCCAAACCAATTTTTCGACGGAATCGCCGATAAAATCATATTATTCAATGATAATCCAACATTTTCAGTACTGCTCAGCAGTTGAAATTCAATATCATCACCGTCGGGATCCATGGCTTCAATTTGAACATAGAGAGTGTCATCCTCGTTGATCGTCGTATCCGAAAGAGCGCTGATCATAGGTGGATCATTAACGGGCTGAACCGTAAAAATAACCGTATCCCGTCCGGCTAATCCAAATTCCGAATAGTCTGTGGCAATAAACACGATCGTCTCACTGCCGTTCCAATCTTCGTCAGGTATTAAAACCTCAACGAGCCCCTGATTACTGACATTAAGCAGCAAATCTTCATTTCCGGTCGCACTCCACAGCACCGAATCTCCATCCAGTTCGTTTAAATAATCGTTCAGATTAAATGAGGTAAACTGTCCTCCTTCGTCGATTGTCTGATCGGGGATTCCGGATAATTCAGGCTGGTGGTCATTGAGAACGGTAAATGTAACCAGCTGAGTATCCGCATACTCATGCAGCGTCTCAATATCCCGGACAATGAAATGCACTTCCTCAGTACCGAACCAGGTATCATCGACAACGGAAATACGGGCAACGTCTGCAATCATTCTGATTTTCAGATACCCGGCATTCAGTTCGACCGGTTCTGAGGCCATTCCATATATTGCATCGGCGCTGAAAGCGTACTGCTGATCTACCGGCAGAATTTCCTGTATCTCTTTATCATAAAATTGAAGACGAATTGCTTCACCGTTTGTATTTGCATAGATCGTCAGGAAATAGAGATAGGAGCCAACTGCCGGGGTCGGGGTACTGACTCCGCGACATGTGTCACCGGCAAAGGCCGCTAAATAATAATTGCCCCCACCGGTCAGATCGCCGTTAGAATATACTTGCGCAACAAGCGACATGGATTGCTCATAATCAGCCGGATTGACTGCCCAGGCGGGTGGATTTTCCGGGACTGCGGGACCCGGGAAGCGATAACTCCAGGACACCGAATCGCCGTCCTGTTCAATGAGGTGTTGATTGAGGTCAATGGAGCTAAAGGTCCCGTTAATGCCGATTATTTGGTCCGGAATCTCAGTGATTTCCGGCGCATGGTCAAAGGGCAGAATGGTAAAAAGTACCGAGTCGGAATCGGAAAATCTATTGGGAGTATCATCCGTTGCCGTAAAAATGATTATTTCTCTCCCGGTCCATTCCGAATTCGCTGCAGAAACAGTAGCAATGTTTGAAGTATTGATATTAACATTAAAGTTAACATTGTTAGAATAGGACCAGATAATTAGATCATCATCCTCTTTAATCAGGTAATCATCCAGATCAAAACTGGTAAATGCAGTTCCCTGCTCCACAGTCTGATCGGGAATGCCCTCCACCAGGGGTAAATGATCCGGCAGTATGGTAAAACTGACTTCTGTCGAATCTGTGTAATTATGCACGGTACCGACATCCTCGGCAATAAACCAGATCTTTTCCGTACCGGTCCAGTCTGAATCGATAATCTGAATCCGGGCTTGGTTTAAATCGTTGATATCTGCTTTCAGAAGGCCGGCATATAAATCCGTCGGTTGTTGCGGATTTCCAATTGCAGCATCAGTATTAAAAATGAAATTCTGCTGAACGGGCAGATTCATCTGAGTCAGAGCGTCATAGAATCGGAATGAAATCGTATCACCGTTTGTATTGGCATAGATTGTCAGAAAATATAGCCAGTTGCTGCCCATTTGGACTGCTTTTGTAGTTCCCCGACACTCTTCACCGGCAAAGGCTGCCATAACGTGCTGATTCCCGGTGGCAGTCTTATCTCTTGAAAATACAACACCTGTCAAGGTCATTGACAGTTCAAAATCGCTAGCATCGACTGTCCAGTTGGGATTATTATCAGGGCTCACCGGTGGGCTGAATCGGTAACTCCAGGCAAGCGGATCACCATCGAGTTCGGTCAAATAATTATCCAGATAGATTTGCGGGAAACTTCCTCCCGAACCGGTGATTTGGGCCGGAATATCCAGAACTTGCGGAGGATGATCCTCCGGACGAATTGTAAAAACAGCCTCATCTGAATCGTATAAACCGTTAGTGGTATTATCGGTAGCAGTAAAAGTGATCGTCTCCGAACCCGTCCAGCTTGAATTAGAAATGCTGATAGTAACGACATTACCCGTTCCAATTGAAACATTCAGGACAGAATTTCCACTGTAACTCCAGGTAATCGCATCGCTGTCGTAAAGCGTTAAATAATCGTCCAGGTTAAATGTACTGAAGGGTGAACCGATTTCCACCGTCTGATTGGGAATTCCCTTAACATGAGGCTGATAATCCGGCAATACTGTAAACAAAACATCGGTGGAATCGGCGTAACCCCGCATTGTATTCAGGTCACGGGCATAAAACTTTACAAGTTCATTACCGGACCAGGTCGAGTCAATAATGTCAATCCAGGCGATGTCATCGGCGGTGATTGTTATGCCAATATATCCGGCACTGAGTATGTATGGGTTTGTCGGCTCACCATAGGATATATCTGCCGTAAAGGTTAATTCTTCCATCACAGCCAGTATATCGGTGGTTTTGCCATCGAAATACCTGAACCGGATTTCTTCCCTGTTTATATCGGCATAAATCGTCATGAAATAGAGCCAGGTGCCCATCGCACTGGTCGGACCGGCAATCCCACGACACTCCCAGGCTGATTCCGGTTGTTCGGGATCGACGGCAAAGGCTCCCAGAAGGTGACTGCCGGACAACATTGGCTCGCCCCGGGCGCTTACTGCGGCGGTCAGTGACATGGAGAGTTCATAATTTGCAGCATTGACTGACCAATTGGGCGCCGGATTGGACCCCGTCGTATTTACGAAACGGTATGACCACTCGATCTCATCGCCATCCTGCTCGGTAAGAAAAGCATTTAAAGCTATTGAATTGAAACTACCCATCATTCCGATGGTTTGGTCGGGTATACTCCCCAGCTGCGGCGGATGATCGACAGCCCGGACCGTACAGCTAATGGTATCGGAATCCGATTGTCCGTTCTCTTTTTGATCCGTAACGGTGAATATGATCCGATCCGTGCCCGTCCAATCAGCCGAAGGCAGGGTTATTGTGGCAATATTATCCCCGTCAATTGAAACCGACAGGGATTGATTGCCGCTGAAACTCCAGAAAACCGGGTCGGCATCGGAAAGTTCGAGATAGTTTTCAAGATCGATCGGGCGGAAAGACTCACCCGCTTCAATCGACTGATCCGGAATTCCACCGACTACGGGCGGAAAATCATAATTCAAATAGGCCCGTAACTGATAAGGACTGCCGACCGAACCGTACAAAGCATCCGGTTTGAAGATAATCGTCCCGACAATATCCAGAACCGTATCCTGCCCCGCAAGGTACACCTTAAAGCCGATGGTTTCATTGACCGTATTGGAATAAATGTAAGCAAAGTACATCCAGGAGTTCATTACATTCGTCGGTGATGCAACAGCTCTGCATACATCATCCACAAAGGCGGCAATCCTGTTATTTGGATTTTCATCAAGCACATTATTCAGCTTCAAAACCGCTATCATATTCGCCGACATATCATAATTCGCCGGATTGACCGACCAGTCCGGCGCAGCGGCAAATAATATGACCATACTGAAAAGAGCGAGTGAAATAAACGTTTTAATTGTGTTTTTGACCATGACACCGCATCATTTAATTCTTATGAACTCCCGGTTTATCCATTTATCAGAATTGTGTCACCCCCTGAAAACGGAGGTGACACAATTAGCCGTTTCTACTTTAAGAGTACCATCTTTTTAATCTGCTGAAACGATCCAGCCTGCATCCGGTAGATATACATACTCGTCGGCATGATCTGACCACGATCATTTTTTCCATCCCACTGGACGAAATAATAACCCGGCTGTCGTTTCTCCGAAAGCAGTGTCTTCACCTTCTGACCCATGATGTTATAGATATCAATCAAAACATCACTCTCTTCCGGCAGTCCGAAGGCAATCGTCGTCACCGGGTTAAAGGGATTCGGATAGTTCTGGTTCAGGCTGAATTCCTCGGGTATATATCCCGGATCACCGATCCGCAGAACACGGGCAACAAAGATTTCCGGTTCTTCCACACTGCCAACGATCTTATCGGCTTCGAAGATATAACTGTTCTCAACATATAGTTCGATGTCTTCGCTGGCGTCGTAGAACTTGAATTCAATCCTTTCATTTTCCGCCTGATTACTATAGATCATCATAAATACCATACTCTGATCCAGTTGCGGGATATACTGCGGCATCGCAACACCACGGCATTCTTTACCCACAAAGGCCGCAATCACATCGGTGCAGGAATCCAACTCGGAGCCATTGACCTCTACAATGCCGGTAACTGTCATGTTGAACTGGTATTCCGTCGGATCAACCGTCCATTCGGTCGGATTTTCCATCTCCTCAACAATCAGGCTATCGGAAGATGATTTCGCCAATACCGGAACATCGTAATAAGGATACAGCAGTTCTCCCGGATAATAGGAGGACAGGCGATAACCCAGTTTCGGGTCCATGTAGCGCAGGCTGCCCAGCCAGCCAATTTGCTCGACAAACTGTGAGTACCTGTACTGGCTCTTAATGAGGTCGCCGGTTGCCGCCGCCTCAAGAGACTCCAGGGCACGATTAATCTCGTAACTCTTTTGTGGCGTATAGCCGATCCAGTTCCAGCCTTTAACGATCCTGATCGTATCTTTTTCAACATCCACCGCATAACCGATCATTTCCAGGGTATCCGCCCGGGCAAGTTTAATCAGATACATCGAACTGTTATCGAGAGTATCCAGAGTTCCAACCCAGCCATAATTCGGTACAAACTGGTCAAACTGGGTCTGGCTCTTGATCAGGTCGCCATTAGCCGGTTCAAGAAATTGCAATATGGAGTTCACAGACATATCTGAATTTTCGAGATTTAACGAGAACCAATTCCAGCCTTTAAAAAATGGCATCTGCGAGATGATCTGGCTGGTAGCGGTAATCGTCACCGGACTTGTTGGCGTTCCGTGTGCTAAATTAGCCTCAAAGGAATAGAACTCCTCGATCATACCCAGTTCCATACATTCCGAAGCGTCCCAGACTCTGAATGACAGTTCCTCGCCACTAATATCGTTGCTGTAAACTGTCAGGAAAACTTCATACGGATGGGTGTTTGGAATCTCTTCAAATTCCGGAATGTGTTCTACGCCGGTTATACTGCGAATTTCACCATCAACAAACGCCGCAATGATATCATAAGTATCGGCGCTGAGTTCACCATCGGTTGACAGTGTTGCGGTAATAGTCATACTGTACTGGTAAATATTCGGGGTAAATTCCCATACCGGCGGGTAGCAGAGTTTGCGGATATCCACCGTCAGCGGTTCATCACCCATTGTACCGGCAGCGTAAATTATTGTGTTGTATTCACCGAAATTCAAATCCTCGGTAAGCGCAATGGATATATCCTGGGATGCTCCCGGAGTTAAAATACCTTCCAGAGGATTTACATCAAGCCATGATGGTAGATCTAATGGATTACCGCTGGGAATGGCACCCTCACGACCGCCGATAATCTCCCAACTGCGGTTGGAACCACCATTGTTTACCAATTGCCGCATAGTTGAATATTCTTCATCAACGTAAAGAACAACATTATCGATATTCGTTCCGCTCCATGCAAGGGGATTGCGGTTGACGAAAAACTCCCATACAACGGCTTCATCACGGGTATTACCGTACACATCCTGCAGATTGTGAATCTCCGCCCGGAAAATCTGGTTCTCAATAAACATGTTTTGCACATTGGGTTCAAAGGTGATTACATTCCCGCCACAGGTGAATGTGTAATCCATGGGATTGCCGGTTACGGTATTGAATAACATAATGTCTCCGGCGCCCGGACTGATCTCACCACAAGCCACGCCTTCGTTAAATGTTACACGGATCAAATCATCAGGACCGAGAATACCATCCACCGGCTCCGGTAAACCCAGAACCTGCGGCGCCGTCCGGTCAATCGTACCTGTTACCACCTGCGATGTGCCGGGATATTTATCACCGGTACACATTGCCCGACTTCGCAACTCATATTCACCGTCAATAATGATATCAGGACTGATGTTAAACGGCATAAGCACATAGTTATCCACTAAGCTATCTTTTGGTACAGAATAAATTGTAAACCAGTCGCCACCTCCAGCAGAGCGATACTGAAGGACAATACCGGTCATAAATGTATCCGCCGGCCAGTTGTAACCATCCACTGTTACCCAGAGCGTATCCTGCTCATCCACTGAAGTGATAAGCCAGCCATCTTCCGGGCTTGCAATGTTCGATTCTGAACACGGCTCCTGGAAGTGAACGGAAATTTCCACCCAGTCAGAATTCTGTGGATTAGCACTAAGTTCGAAACCAATCTCATTTTCGCAAGGAGGCGCTAATTGAAGTACAATATTGTCGTAATTATACTCTTCCGGACCTCTCGTAACATAAAGAGGTATTTCAACAACCTGACCTGCAACTATAAAGTAGTCTATACCAGATACAAGGTTTCCCCCACTGCTACTTAATACTGCGCTGCCCGGGTTCGTTTCAGCCGAAAAAGACAGGTTATAGTAATTATCTTCACCCGTTCCACTACTGTTGCCCAATAACAACATAAAAACCGCAGGCTCATCCGGGGGTACATCTTCTTGCAGAGAGGGCGTTGACGATATATCAGCCATCTGCCGCTTCATTGTACCCGCTTCCCAAGGACAGGATGACTGCCCGCCAATAAGGTCAAACACCGGCATATCCCAGAGAAGATCCTGCTTAACGGCAAAGGCAAATCCGTCTCCGGGGTCATCATCATTCAGAATGAATCCGACCGTCTGAGTTTTTGTCTCATCAGTGGATACAGTCTTTTCACTTGTATGCGTATGAGTGAAAGCCTGATTTAATGAAAAACCAATGCCAAAACATTCAAACCCCTGTTCTAAGTACAGCTGTTGCATATCCTCAAAAATTGTAGTGCTCACATCGGAACTGGTGTGCTCCCTGGAGTAACTGTATTCAAGTTCCGCACCCGCATCAAAGGAGATATTGCTCGACTCCTGCCCCTCTTCACCAATCTCCAGCAACTCACTGGAAACCGCCGTGGCAATGGCAATTGAATCCTTATCAAGGATTTCCTGCCAGTAATTATAGTCTTTCAGGGCGTCTTCATCATCATCCACTGTGTATTGCATCCACAGATCAGGCATGAGAACATTTTTGATGTAATATTTGGAATGAATATAAGTGGAACTAACCCCGCTGGGTTTTACCGTTAATACCGTATCAATAACTACCTGACAGTTCTCATCCAGGGACAGGTATCTGGCAATCCCCATATCCATGGTGTATCCACCGCCAATAAAGACCGTGGCATCATCGCCGGTAATCAAGCCATCCCCGGAAGTCGCATAGGTTTGTGAGGTGGTCAGGCATTCACAGGTTTCATTGATATCTGTCCATGTTTGGTTAAATGCGAAGTTCGCGCCAATATCCATTATGAATTCGGTTGTCATGATTAAACCTGCAACAGCACCACCTCCGAATCCAGCCCATCCTCCAACAAACGTGGTAATTTCTGCGCCTGCGTGCACCGTATTATTAAATTCCTGAGCCGTAGTATGCGTATTTGAAAATCTTGTCCCCTTGCAAATTGTCTGGTCTGTGGTCATATAGGTAGAACTCCCATCGCCAGGTGGTACCCGAAGCACCCACCATGGCATTTTGGAAGTCGTTGTGGAGAAATTTACGCCCGGAACCTTTTCATCTCCTTCAATAAACGCCCACAATTCCGTACTTGCTGAACGTCCCAGTGTATCCTTTACCACAATCTGTATATTCCTTTGATAGGGATGATCCCCGCCGGCAAGCAGATTCACTTTATTGCCGGTGAATGAAATTCTTGCAAATGGATCTGTATCCTCTAAATCTAAATGTGTTGAATAAGTGGTATCTGAGATATTATCAAATACCTCCAGATCAAAAGACCCAACCGGACACCTGTTCTCACCATAGGATTCATACATCTGAAACACGGCTTGATAAGCGCGTCTTTGCTTTAGTACAAGGGGAAATTGAGAGCATTCGACTTCAGATGGAGGCAAATTCACAAACTCAACCTCCGGTGATGCATGATAGATAAATTCCATCTCGCGGTCACTATCCTTTAAGGATAGCGTATCCCCGGTAAAATAGTCATCAATAGCCGGATCGGGATGGTTTATAGTCACAATATAGATTAACGGCGGCAAGTTGGGTGATTCATACATCCCGGTTGCCTCATCCGGCACCACGGTTTCCTCAATACAACCGCCCACAGATGAAAAAGTCACTTCAATCTGCCCCTGTGAGGGTGTGATGGGATATTTGCATGACCCTCCGGCAACATAGCCGTTAACCTTATGCGTCGTTCTGTCATTAAAAAACAAGCCCGTCATAGGCGATACGACCATGGGAAGTTCGATAAGCGGAGGTACGAACTCATGATCCTCATACACACAACTAATGATATCTCCTATGCTGCCCGGCTCAATATCCAGAATATATTTTCCATCGGAATCCGTGTAAATGGGTGGTATTAGAGACTCACCGTTCAGAAGGATTAGAACACCTTCCTGGAAACAGGCTGTACTCATATAACGCACATAACCGCTTACCGGGATCATGGACTGATCAATGAAATCCACATTGTTCACAGCGGTATTGCTGTTGTTCAAAGCCGCATTACGGCTTTCCGGCTCATACCAGTGATCAAAATATTCATTCAGTGGAATATCCTGATTCCACATATTTTTTAGAGCAACGGAGTCTGCGCCTGTAATCGTTCCGGTAACAATACTGGCGGCGTCTGTCACCAGGCTGTCCGTACCGTCATTCATACGCCAGTAATTGGTAAGACCATACTCATCGCCTTCCAGAACCTGGTTCATTGTACCGCCTACCTGTTCCTCTGTCCGCATGTACTTCCACAGGCGTATCTCATCCAGCCGCCCTTTAAAGTAGCCGGAGGACTGTTCCGGCGACATCCGTGCTATCACAATTTCAGATGGGTCCGGGATAGAGCCTGTCACAACCGCAGTTCCTTTTAATTCTCCATCAACGTAAAGCTTCATGGTAGCGTTATCATTCGTTACAGCATAGTGATGCCAGAGATTATCGTTCCAGGTATCAGAAGTGATGATCTCCGCGTCAAAATGCGCCGCTTTTACCTTTCCCGCAGTGAGTTCAACAGAAAGCCGGTGACTGTCATCCGACGGGTTAACAGCCGTAAAAATGGTATTATTACTATTGGAGGCAGTCTTGAACCAGCCTTCCAGCGTATATCCTGTCGTCAGATCAATGCGTTGACCTTCAAAACGTATATAATCGTCAATGCCGTCAAACTCCAGCGAACGTCCGATAGGTGACGCCATGCTGGGGGTCACCCTAAAGACTTTGCCGTCTGCATAATAAATACCCTTTATAGCGTAATTCCCAACCTCATCCGTGAGAGCGCCGAGGTAAACCGGCGCCAGATAATTGTCTCGTTCCACACCACAAGTGGAACCATCTAAATCAGAATCGGTAAGGTCAAATACAGTCTCACCTTCCACCTCGTCAAACTTCCAGTAAACCACCAGACCGTCTTCTTCACCGGAAAGGGTAATATCCATCATATTCCGCAGGTCATCCCATTCCCGGGCGACACTCCAGATGCGAAAATCATCTAATCGCCCTTCAAAGTAATCCATGGGTTCACGGGGACCGCGCTTACCCAATATGATCTCTACTCTGTCACTGATACTGCCCCCGGCTGTGGCTTCGCCCACTAAAAATCCATCAATGTACATGGTCATAGACTTTATGGAATCGGCATACACAACTGCCAGATGGTGCCAGTTTTCACCAGCTCCGGCGTAACTGTTTACTGTCACAATCTCACTGCCACTGCCGCCTGCCACTGAATTATGCGTCCATTTGACTTTTCCGTCTTCGGTCAGTTCCAGCGTGATGTAATGATCCGTGCCGGCTGAATCCACCGCCGCAAAGAACACCTGCTCCCGTTTATGTACGCTGCGAATCCAGGTCTCAATGGTATAATCGCCTTCCAAGCCGGAAAACTGACGGTTGGTGTTGATATCTCCGTCAAACCAGTAAATATAGCCGTCGCCGTTGAATTTGACTGACCGCCCCAGGTTGGGCGTGAGTATCACCTTGGTATTTAACACCGGGTTACCACTCGGTGTTTGCACATGACCGGTGATCATTCCATTGGGATTTAAAAACCCGATGTCGTCATCGGTATGGCTTTTACCCATATCATTCTCTACGGTCACACCGTAGGTATAGTACATTCCCGAAAATAAATTAAAATCCTGATATTGGGTCTGCTGTACAGGCAGGGTCGTCAACACATAACCATTCCGGTAGAGAGTGACTTCACTACTGGTTACCGGCGGTCCGGTGCGGTCACCTTCAATATCCCATTCAAGCAGCACCATATCCTGAAAATCACCGTCGGAAGCCCGAACCAACGGCGCCGCCGGTTCCTTTAAATAATGACTCCAGAATCCGGTGGCAATGCTGTTCTTTGAATAGTTTGTGGCATTCACTACCACTGCCGGCTGACCTACAGTGACGATCATATTATATTGGTTGCTCTGTACCTGCCCTGTGGTTGTGTTGGTAACGTGCACCCTCTCCACACTGTAGATAGGTTCACACAGTTGAGCAAATGACAGAACCGGAACCAGCCACACCGCAGACAGGACAAGAAGGAGTATTTTATTTATTTTATTCATTATATCTTCCTTTCTTAATTAAATAAGTATCTATTTATCAAATAGATATTTTGTCTGCTAATCGTCCCTTCTTATTTTGAATTTTTCACTATATTGTCATTCTCAGTAATTAATTCATCCGTATCTTTTGTTTTGGCTCCAAATTTTTCATCTTCATTGGTTCCCTGCTGAGCAGTAACTAAAGCTTCGAGTCTATCCATAGCGCTGCTGAATTTGGCTATTTGAGCTCTTAATGTCTCATTTTCCTTTTCAAGCTGCTCCACGCGACGTGCCAATTCTTGTGTTGCGCTGACGTTGAGCATTGAAATGGCATCATAGTCTATTGAATGAAAATCATCTACCCTTTTACCAAAGACAAAGACCTCATCATAAGCCTGGTCACTATTAACTGTAAACGTATGAGCATACTTGATCTCGACAACATCCAATTCTACCATTCCAGTCTTATGAATGATTCTCACTTTATCACCAGATACAAAACCATGTGGCTTTACGGTGCTGATGCTGATAGTGCCCTCTGCCTTATCATAACTGACAGATTCACTTTTTTCATAAACACTGGGGATAAAATCTGTATCTAAGCTAACTGCCTCCGGATAGACTTCGCGGGTTTGCTGGGCAATCAGTTTCTTATGTGGTGAATTTCCTTTGGCTATTTTATCGAAATATGTGTAGTCTGTAACCTCAAGTTTGTTGAGCGTCTCAAGATCCTCACTGCCGTTGCTTACACCGATGACATTCTTGATACGGACATCTGAAACCGCATTGAATTCTCCGCATACAATACGTTGAGCAGACCAAATACCAACAGGAATTGTCGATGCACCATGCGCTCCTACTTGCCCCCATGCATTAAGATATCCATATCCACCTACCGAATAGTTTCCCCATCCTCCTACATGGAGGGGGAATAATGGTGGGTCTACATTGATACCTACATTTCCACCAAATACCGCTCCGCCTTCATTCCAAAATCTTATCTTACGAGTGCCAGTCACATCAGTTCCAGCACCCACGATATCCAAAGCATCTGCGGTGAAAGTTTGATAACCTATCATTCCTGAGTTTTGCTCTTTTCCGGCTATCCCAGCCCCAAATTCCAGGGTGTTTGTACTATCAATTTTTACACCACCAGCGATATGTAACTTAGCTCCAGGCTCCGTCGTGCCGATGCCGACATTACCACCAACAATGACATTTTCGGAAGCGGTAACATTTGCGGCGCTCAGGTCGCCGGTAGCGGTAACAGTACCGGTTGAAACATTTGCTGCGCTCAGGTCACCGGTGGCGGTAACAGTACCGGTTGAAACATTGGCGGCGCTCAGGTCGCCGGTAGCGGTAACAGTACCGGTTGAAACATTTGCGGAAGTCAAGTCACCAGTAGCGGTAACAGTACCGGTTGAAACATTGGCGGCGCTCAGGTCGCCGGTGGCGGTAACAGTACCGGTTGAAACATTGGCGGCGCTCAGGTCGCCGGTGGCGGCGATATTGCCGTCATTGCCAATGGTAGCCACAGTCGTCGCACCGATATTGAACTGAATATCTCCTGTAAAAACATTGTCGGCATCAGCAGTAATAATAGCGTCTCCAGGGCTGGTTACGCCAGTTGCAGATCCGCCGTAATCAGCGCTTGCAAGTGAAGTACCGTCACTGAATTTGATGACATGTCCATCCCTGATGTTTAGGTTGCCGTGGATTTCCAGTGCATCCGAAATGAGGGAATCCTGAGTGACAATCATTTTACCATCGGCATTTACCATGATGTTTCCGCCGGTTCCACTGCTTTCAATCTTCAGCAGGTTGTCAGCCGCTGCATGCGTCTTGATATGCAGTCCGGCCTGTGGCTCCGCAGTGCCGACACCCACATTGCCAGTTGACGGGAAGGTGTTATTCACACCATATACGCCATAGGCGCTGGGTGCGTTAGTCATCTTGATGCGCGGTTCCAGTTCCTGATCGTCTTCAACTGAAATCCCAATGTAATACTGCGTATCGAAGGTCAGTTCGCTCATGGATGTCACGGTCCCCAATTCCACCGCGAACACCCCGTGCTTGACTTCCACACTGCCCAGAGTTTCCGTCCAAAGTGCGCTACCGCCGATCTCCCCCACATAGATGCGGAAGGTAAGGCTGTAGACGTCGTCTTCCACAGTTCTACCAAGCGGATCGCGTAGTACTCCCTGGATAGAGAATGTCTGTGCAAAAGCGGCTTGTCCGGTTACACAAAAAATCGCAAGAATAACAACTAAAAACGTTAACCGTTTCATAATGAAACCTCCTATAATATTTTCCATTTCGTTTTAATGCCTTTAAATAAAAATATCCCGCCTTAATAAATTCTTGCAGGATAAGTTTTGTCTCTTTTTATACATTTTAAAATACCTAACTATTTTCTATTGTTGACTACCTCTCTATCTAATGCCTGTAAATAAATATATCCCGCCTCGATGAATTCTTGCGGGATATATTTTTCCCATTTTTTCTCTACTGTTCGGCATTCCGGAAATTTCGATTTCATTCTTTAAAAAAAAGTGTCGTATATTTTTCAAGAGTCCCTGTGTTTTTGACGGGATGACACCCGGTATTCCAAAGACCGGAAGCACAGTGGAACCATAATTTTTATAGCCGTGTGAGGTTTTCATTACCTACTCATCATTTCCTAACATTATAAAATGTAACACTTAAACAAACAATGTACAACTTAACAAAACCACTATTGACCTTAACAAAACCACTATTGACCTTAACAAAACCACTATGTTTTGGCGAAATTGCCTTGATTACACCTGTCAGGTTTATTAGATCTTTCTAATTCAAATGGGATTAAGTGATTAAACCTGACAGGTGTAAAGATATACGAAGACTGTCATACAGTCACCCTTCCCTGCCTGACAGCAGGCGGGGATCCCACTCAGGGTGACATAATAACGTTACGACGCTGGAGCATGGTAACGAGACGTGGCGATGTAAGAAGAAGATTTGAGTTAACCCCCGGATTCATCCGGTGGTCTTCAATTTATACCAATCACCTTGAACCCTCGATTCATCGGGGTGAGAGGTCGGGTCTGACCAGCGCATTGGCCTCACCCGATTTCTCCTCGCTGCGCTCGTTCGAAATGACCGGTTCGGAGGACAATATAGCCTTCGGAAGGTTTTTATTGTTCTGTCAGATCAGCGTACATTGTGATAAAACCTTCCGAAGGTTTCTTCTCTCATTCCGGGGCGCCCCTGAACTAGATTGATTTATATATTAGCGATGAATTGGGAAAGGTTGGTGTTCTTGAAAATCCCGAATTTCTGCCTTAGCTGACTTCGATATACTTCAATGGTCTTCACAGATAAATTAGTCAGATTGGCGATTTCTTTGGTATTCATTTTTAATTTCAGGAATGCACATAAGCGCAGTTCCCGGGACGTCAGATCCGGATATTTCTTGAGCAGATTATTATAAAAATCCTCATGAATATTCAGAAAATAGGATTCAAATTCATTCCATTCCGAACTTGTCTCAAATTTCTGTCTGATAATATGGAGAGTGTGATGAACCTGTTTTACATAATCATCCAGAGATGACGGGCGGACATTCTGCAGTTGATCGATGGCGGCCAGTACCCGTTCCCTGCGCTCCGCCATCACCATTACCTTGGATATCAATTCCTTGTTCTTGTTATTTTCCAGAACTTTACGTTCATCCATTTCCCGTTTGAGGGCCTGGTTACTTTTTTCCAGTTCCTCGATGGCTTTAAGCAGCCTGAGCTCGCGGGCTTCTATTTTCACAATCATCATCCCGAAGGATTCCGCGAGATCGGATATCCGCTCGGGGTAAATATCGGTTTTGGCGAGTTCAAATATATCCTCCGGTTGCCCGTATCTTTTACGGGAGACATTTTTGGCAACATCAATAAAATAATCCAAAAGGGATTCAGCTTTGGCATCAGTATTTTTCTTTTTGTTCAGGGCGCTGTAATGCCGGCAGATGGCTTCAAACTCAGAAAATAACTGATCCTTTGTAGCGACTTCTTTTGGCATAATTTCCTAGCTGGTAAAATGACTATTTTATATCGGAACGCAAATAAGAACGCGCGTTTTCGATTTTACGGCGTCTATCTTTTCTGAACCGTAATCCGCTGCTTGAATTCGTACTTCTTCGCATCCGCCCGCGATGCATCGACAACCGTCAGCTTAACAGTATAATCACCAGGCATCAGATACGCATGCCTGGCGGCCTTTCCGCTTGCGGTGATCCCATCACCGAAATCCCACTGATACAGCAGCATACGGTCATAGGCCTGTACTTGTGCTTCGAACATCGCCACATCCCTAGCCCCGCCAACATACAGTACTTCCGGTGACACTTTTATCTCCACGACCGGGGCCGGTAATACTGTGATGCTAACCGTATAGTTATTTGGCTGGCCAAAACCGATTTCTTTGTACCACACCTTAAATGTGGCCGTAAAGACTCCGGCTGTTTTGTATTTATGTTCGGCCGTCAGTCCACTGCTCTTTTCGCCGTCGCCAAGTTCCCATTCGAAAGCAATCGGCACGTTGAAGGGATTGGAAACTGCGGGAACCATTTTGATAGTCTGCCCCAGATCGATAACCTGGTTATCCGGTAATTTAACTTCCGGCAGATCGTCAATTACGATTTTCTGGGCCAGGCTCCAGAGCTCGCCGCACTTGGCCTGGACCTGATAGCTGCCGGATTTTGCAAAGGATTTACCGGCGGTGAGTCCCTTGACAGTCGTACCGTCACTGAAATACCATTCCGTATTTTCGGCTGTAGCGGTGATTATTTTCGTCGTTTTCAGTTTGAAATCCATTGCCGTACCAACAAAGGCGGCATCGGGACCGCTGATGGCAATTTCGGAATAGTCAAGAATGTCAACGGTGATACTGTCCAGCGCGAAATCGCAATAGGTTCGGCTGTTATCTTCCACGTACAGACGGACTTTATAACTACCGATTTTCTTGTACTGATGCTGGCCGGAAACACCTTCGGCCTTTGACCCGTCGCCATAATCCCAGAGATAGATTTTGATAAAACCGTCCTGATCGCCGCTCTTTTTCCCATTGAAATTCAAAACTGTATTCAGATAGCTGCGGTATGTTTTCGCAGTGCTTGGTTTATCATTCGATGCAAATACTTCAATTGCGGCCTTTGGTGCGGCGTTAATTGCAATGACATGGCGGATTTCAGCATTGTTGCAACCCTGGTCGGAATCGGTCTGGATTGTCAGTTTTACTGTATAACGACCATGAGTGCTGTATTTATGCACAATCGAATCACCAGTGCCCGTATTTCCATCGCCGAAATCCCAGTCATAACTCACAATATTGGAATTGGCGGCAAAGGACTCCGAGGCATCAAATTCGATCTCCTCACCAATACAGCCCTGCTCGATCATAGTAAAACTGGCCGTCGGCGCGGCAATAACCTTGACACTGAGTTCACTCTCGGATGTATTTTCACAATCACCGATTTCCGGCACCATAATCATCAGCCTGACAGTATAAAGTCCGGCTTTTGTATAGACATGGGTCGGATTGATACCGCCACCCTGTACACCATCGCCGAAATCCCACTCGTAGCTTTTAATCAGCCGGTCGCCGCCGCGGGATTTTGACCCGTCAAATTGCACAACGGTATTCGCGCAAACCGTCTGGTCCTCACCGGCATCCGCAACCGGAGCGTCGATCACATGGATCAGCAGATCGGATATTGACGAATTACAGGGCAGATTGCTGTCATCGGACACGGTCAGACGAACCTGGTAATTACCGCCTCGTTTGAAGGAATGAATCGGGTTGATTCCCTCAATTGCGGTGTTATCCCCGAAATCCCACTGGTAGCGCATCAGGTCTTTTTCATTGTCTACGGATTTGCTGGCGTCAAACATCACCGGTTCGCCGGCGCAAACGGTATCACGGTTCACTTCGGCGATTGCCATGGGCGCTGAATTAATCTGCACCCGGATAATCTGCTGCTGGATTGAGTTTGACAAGCCCAGCCCATCGTTGGTCCTGAGAACAACCGGATACACACCGGGCTGCTGATAGGTATATTTGAATTTCGTACCCGAACCGACACTGCCGTCGCCGAAATCCCAGGAGTAGGTCAGTTTATCTTTATCGGCATCGGAGCTGTTTGATCCATCGAATAAAAGCGTCTGGTCGCAGGTGATAATATCACTGCCGCAATCCGGTTTCGGCGGATAATTTACCGCAATAATCTGCGTTGTTTTTGTAATGCCGTTCGCCGCATTGGAATTATCCTTTACAGAAAGAGTTACGGTAAAACGTCCCGGCTCTTTAAAACTGTGCTTTACGGTGTTTCCCTGTTTGACGAGACTGCCGTCACCGAAATCCCACTCATAGAGTTCAATGCTGCCATCCACATCGTAGGACATTTTACCATCAAAAGAAACGTTTTGTCCCGGAGCGATGCGCGGCATTGGCGGAATGTTGGCCACCGGCGGTGTGTTGACGTAAACAATGGTTGTATGAATATCCTGAGCGCCATCGTTATCTGTAACGGTTAATTGAACCTGATAGGTACCCGGTTTTTCATAAACATGGGTAGCGTTCTTCCCTTCCAGGACAATTCCCTGATCCACTGTCCATTTATAGTTTTCGATCTTTCCATCGGAATCATTTGAAAATCCGCCTTTTAAACGGACTTTTTCGCCAATCGCGACAATCTGCTCCCGCCCGGCATCAGCAACCGGCGGACTGTTTACGATGATCGTAACGGTTTCGGACTGGATCGCTGTTTTTGTACCCGAAGCATCCTTGACTGTTAATGTTACACTGTACGTGCCCGGCGATGCATAGACATGGGCAATCTTTATTCCGCTGCCGGTCTTATTATCCCCGAAATCCCACTTGTATTCAATGATTTCGTCATCACTGTCAGAGGAACGGCTAGCATCGAATTCAACCACGCTTTCGTTAAGCAGCCGATTTCCCCCGGCATTGGGAACCAGCGGATCGTTGGCCCGGATTGAATAGTTGGCTTCGTTTGAATTATTTAAGGTCGATGTGTTATCAATGACACGTAATTTGACCGGATAGGTACCGGGTTTAGCGTATTGATGGCTGATTTTTACGCCAGCTTTTACGGAACCATCACCCAGAGTCCAGCGATATTCGGACAGTTGTCCATCGGGATCGACAGAGCTTGCCGCATCCATCACTACTAGTTCATTGACAGCCACAATTTTGGGAAATTCGGCCGCAGCCACCGGTGGAGCATTGACTGTAATCACTTCCTGTAAATAGGATTCGGCGTTGGCCAGTTCGGAATCATCCTGGGCGGTCAGTTGCACGGTATATTTGCCCGGCTGGCTGTATTTGTGGCTGGCGCTGATGCCTTCCGCTTTGGCGCCGTCGCCAAAATCCCAGCTATATTTTACGATCTCACCATCACTGTCAATCGATCCGTTAGCGTCCATGGATACCGGTTCGTCGACGGCAATCAGGTTTTTCGCCAGATTGAATCGGGCTTGCGGCGCCCGGTTGATCCAGATATCCGCCGTAGTTTTACCTTTTGTACATAATGTTGTGCCGTCATCTTCGACCGTTAACGTTACTTTATAATTACCGGGCCGGGTGTATTTATGGCTGACTTTTACACCAGTCTTAACATTTCCATCACCCATATTCCACTGGTAAGCAACTATATTTCCATCCGTATCGGTGGATTTATTTCCATCAAAAAAGACGTTTTGATAGGGCGCTGCTTTTTCGGCCCCCTCGATAGCGACTTTTGGCGGATCGTTTACAATAACCGTTTGGGTCAATCGGGCTGTATTGGCCACATAAATCGAATTATCAACTACCAGCAGTTTTACTGGATGTTTGCCCGGTTTTTTAAAGTCATGGGCAATGCGCACGCCCTGATCGGTTTCACAGCCTTCAAAGAACCATTTATAAGTCAGTTCATCGCCGTCAGCATCGGAGGATTCCGTGGCGTCAAGGATCAGCGTGTTACATTCCGCTAACGGGATAACCTTGAATTTCGGGACCGGCAGTGAATTCCGGGCCGCGAGTTGCGGCGGATAATCCAGAGGCAGGATTGTGCCTTTTTTATCGGTAATCCAGACCTGGATGTTATTGGCGGCGACATTGCCTTCTATGACCAGTGATGCTTTCCGGCCCAATTCCTCTTTTTGCATTGCAATCGCGGTTGTCACCAGTTTTCCATCGCCGGAAGCTTTGATTGCTATGTTGCTTCGAAAATTTGATTCAAAGGTAATTTTATTGGGGCTGCGATCGATATCGCCGTCAAAATTATTCACAAGAATCGTGTCACAACTCTGTGGAATAGAAAACGTAATCTGCGTACTCATACCTGGATTGTTTGCCAGCCGTAATGCCAGAGCCGGCGACGTGACAGCTGATCCGTCAATTGCGTCGTTGCGTTTATCATCAGCAGAT
>JAHJGX010000197.1 GCA_018824205.1 bacterium | reverse complement strand
TATCTTTCATACCATCTGGAAGTATCATTAAATCTTAAAAGCCTTCAATTGTTGTCTGATTTAAAAATTTAGGATCGGCATGTCTAACAATTATAACCAAAATTACACCGGATATAATCAGCAGTACATACGTCCCCGGATATTCACCGGGGCCGTTAAAAATATTATCGTCGCCAATCTAGCGGTCTTTCTTTTCATGACTTTGTTTCAGACCGAAAGATTCTTTCTCTATTATTTCGGACTCGTTCCGCAGTTTGTCTGGGGACGCGGATTCGTGTGGCAACTGTTCACATATATGTTTATTCACGGAAGTTTCGGGCATATTTTCATGAACATGTTTGTCCTCTGGATGTTTGGCTCAGAAATTGAGAATACCTGGGGGAAAAATGAGTTTTACAAATTTTATTTTATTACCGGTATTGGTTCCGGACTTATAACACTTTTATTTAGTCTTCATTCCACAATACCTGTTGTTGGTGCGAGCGGGGCCATTTATGCAATCCTGGTTGCTTTCGCTATGATGTATCCAAACCGGTTGATCTACTTTTATCTCCTGGTTCCCATTAAAGCAAAGTATTTCGTCTTGATTATGGGTGTGATTACTTTCTTTTCATCTTTTACGCAGGGGTCCGGCGGTATCAGTTATTTGACCCATCTCGGCGGCATTATTATTGGCTTTCTTTATTTAAACAACCGAAACCTTGCTTCCAAAATCCGATTCAGAATGCCACACATAACAATAAAAAATCCCTTTGCAAATTTTATCCGTAAGGTTGACAAAGAATCCAAAGCCCCGGATATCAATTTACATGGAACAGAACAGACAATGCGGGAAGAACTCGATCGTCTGCTTGATAAAATAAACAAAACCGGTTACGAAAAGCTCAGCGAAACTGAACGCCGGAACCTGACCCTGATCGGGAAATATTTTACCGACAAAGACAAAATGAAAAATTAAAAAAGGATAAAATTATGGTAGATGTATTGTTTGATGTCGCATTGGTAATCTGGATCTATATGTCACTATTCTTTTTGCTGGCAATGTTTTTAAAAGACAACTCCATTGTGGATATTGGCTGGGGGCCGGGTTTTATTCTGATAACACTTTTAATGATCGTACAACGGCCAATTCCCGGTATGCGCGGAATTGCCTATGTTTTTGTAATCCTCTGGGGATTTCGCCTGGCGCGCCATATTTTTTTGCGTAACCGGGGGCGGAGAGAAGATTTTCGCTATGCCGCCTGGCGTAAGGAGTGGGGCAACTGGTTCGTGCCACGCAGCTATTTGCAGATTTTCATGTTACAGGGAATTATCATGTTGATTGTCGTATATCCAATCGTTGTCATCTCCGTTGCACCCCTTCGGCCAATCGGCATAATTGAAACAATCGGGGTCCTTATCTGGTTGATCGGTTTTTATTTTGAAGCTGTCGGTGACTTTCAATTATCCCGTTTTAAAAAAGATTCGGACAACAAGGGGAAAATCATCACGTCGGGATTGTGGAAATACACCCGTCACCCGAACTACTTCGGCGAAGCGGCGATGTGGTGGGGAATTTTTCTACTTGCCCTGCCGGTTCAACATGGCTGGACTACGGTCATCAGTCCGATCCTAATCACTTATCTGCTCACAAAGGTTTCCGGCGTACCGATGCTGGAGAGAGGGTGCGAAGGGAATGTTCAGTTTGAACTTTATAAACAGCGGACAAATACCTTTTTTCCATGGTTTCCAAAGAAACCCCAAAAAGACATAAAAAACCATGAATAAATCTATAGACTATTTGCTTTTATTTGAAAATACCATACACAAGAATTAAAAGCGATAAAGCCGGTGTTTACAAGACAGATCAATACTATTTTAATTCAAGCCGCGAATTATAGCCCGTACATTTCAATAATTTCCTGCTTAGACTTGCCAAGGATATCGTACTTTTTACCAACTTTGATAAATGCCTCAAGCGCTTTATCCAAATGATGAATTTCGTGTCCCGCTGAAATCTGTGTGCGGATGCGGGCCTGTCCCTTGGCCACCACCGGAAAGAAAAATCCGATAGCGTAAATTCCCTCATTATAAAGATCGTTGGATACATCCTGAGACAACTTTGCATTAAACAGCATCACCGGAACGATCGGCGTCTCCCCATCTTTTAATACAAACCCTGCTTCTGTCAGGCCCTTGCGCCAATAGGCAGAATTTTGCTCCAGCTTGTCACGCCTTTCAGTATTTTCGGAAATAATCTCCATTACTTTTAAAACACCGGAAACAACTACTGGGGCTATTGTATTTGAAAACAGATATGGGCGGGCTTTCTGACGACACATTTCTACGATTTCCTTCCGCCCGGAAACACAACCACCCGAAGCTCCGCCGAGTGCTTTTCCAAAAGTGGTTGTAATGATATCAATTTTGCCCAACACACCGTATTTTTCATGGGTCCCGCGCCCGGTTTTCCCGATAAAGCCGGTGGAATGGGAATCGTCCACAAACAGCATTGCATCATATTTTTCACAAAGCGCGACCATTTCATCCAGTTTGGCGCAGTCGCCGTCCATTGAAAAAACACCATCGGTAATAACAACTTTCAGGCGTTTATCGGAATGTAGCTGCAATTTTGATTCCAGATGATCCATATTTGAATGCTTGAAAGTATCGTGCATGGCCGAGCATAGCCGGATGCCATCGACAATCGAAGCATGTACCAGACGGTCGGATATCATGACGTCCTGGTCGGTCAGAATCGCTTCAAAAACGCCGGCGTTCGCATCCATACAGGATGGAAAAAGAATTGTGTCTTCAGTGCCCAGAAATTCTGACATCCGGGCCTCCAGCTCTCTGTGAATATCCTGGGTTCCACAGATAAACCGCACCGACGACATACCATAACCGCGACTATCCAGTCCCTCGTGGGCAGCTTGAATAACTTCCGGATGACTGGAAAGTCCCAGGTAGTTATTTGCACACATGTTAATCACTTTTTTTAAACCGGCCCCTTCCGGATATTCAACTTCAATATCCGCCGCCTGCTGAGAATGAATAAACCGTTCTTTCTTAAAAATGCCGGCGTCACTGATTGCGTTTAATTGTTCTTGATAAATTGTTCTGAGCTTGTCACTGAAACTCATAATCCCCTCCTGAGTTTTAATTGAAAAGAGTTCATCGTATTGATCGTATCCCTTACTTAAGAAAACCGTCAACGAGGACGGTAATTTTTGTTACCGAATCAAAGGCTTCCGGAGTGGCCCGATCATCGGGTATGGAAATATTATATTTGTTTTCCAAAAACCGTTTCAGGGATACCATCGAAAACGAATCCACAATTCCACCCGAAATCAGCGGTGTGTCATAACTGATTTCTTCATCTTCATCTTCCAGATACTCTTCAATCACATAGTTTAAAATGATGTCTTTCATCTCTTCCGACATTTTACACTCCTTTTTATTCTTATTCTTCGTCTTCAAGTGTTGATGTATCACCGATATCTTCACCCCATTCCCGGGCATGCAAAAGGCGGCGCATGATTTTACCGCTCCGGGTTTTCGGTAATGTTTTTACAAATTCTATTTCCTGGGGCATGGCCAAAGGCGACAATTTCTTGCGGATAAAATTCATGATCGTTAATTCATTGTCAGGTGTTGGCTCAAAGCCCGGTTTCAGAGTCACAAAGGCTTTGACCACTTCCATGTTAATTTCATCGGGTTTTGACACCACCGCCGATTCGGCTACCTGTTCAGCTTCCAGCAAGGCCGATTCCACTTCAAATGGGCTGACCAAATGCCCGGCGGTATTTATAATATCATCATCTCTGCCGACAAACCAAAAATATCCTTCGTCATCCAGCCGGGCGCGGTCACCCGGTATATACCAACCATTTTTAAATTTGCTTTGATAAGTTTCTTCATTATTCCAGTAGCTTCGCATCATCGCCGGCCAGCCGGGTTTAAATGCAATCAAACCAATCGTTCCCGGAGTAGTTATCGGTTCATAGGTTTTTGTGTCAACCACTGTTCCAACAATTCCCGGAAAGGGTTTGCCCATGGAGCCCGGCCGGATCGGCATCCCCGGAAAATTCGTAATCATAATCGAGCCGGTTTCCGTCTGCCAATAAGTATCCAGAAACGGCAGACCATATATCTTCTCTGACCAGATCACCGCTTCTGCATTCAACGGCTCACCGACACTGGCTAAATGCCGCAATGAAGATAAATTAAATTTCCTTACAATTTCATCGCCGGCTTTCATCAGCGAGCGGATTGCCGTCGGCGCTGAATACCAGACTGTAATGTTATATTTTTCGATAAACTGATACCAGTTTTCCGCTGAAAAACCCTTGTCCAGCACACATTGGGTGATACCCATACTCCAGGGACCAATAATGCCATAAGAGGTTCCGGTTACCCAGCCCGGATCAGCCGTACACCAGTAAATATCTTCTTCCTGTCCCAGAAGGGAATCTTCGATCAGGTCCAGCACCCACTTTGTCGTTAAGTATTGTGATATCAGGGAATAGTGAACATGTTTAACGCCCTTGGGTTGTCCTGTGGTGCCGGATGTATAATGCAGTACCGAAGGCGATTCTGCTTTGGTGGGAAATATTTCGAACTCTTCTACCGGGACTGTTTCTTCAAGATTGAATGCAATTTCCCGTTCTCGCAATGGGTGTTTTCCATCATAATCAACAATGACAATGTGTTTCAAATATGGAGATTTTTCCAATATTCGGCGTACTTTGGATACGTGTTTCCTCTGTGTTATGATAACGCTGGTTTCAGCGTTTTCCAGGCGAACATGCAGCGATTCATCCCCGAAGGCCGAAAACAATGGCTGAACAATCGCTCCGATTTTTAAAACACCAAGAAAACTAAAGTAGAGTTCCGGGATTTTGTCCATAAACAGGCATACACGGTCCTCATTTTTCAAACCAAGGTTTTTTAGGAATTTACCGATAGTATTTGAGGCGAGGCGCAGATCATTGAAGGAGTAACGTTTTTCGGTACCGTCATGACCTTCCCAGATCAAGGCGGTTTTTTCGGCTTTGCCCATATCACAGATCCGGTCTGAACAGTACCAGCCGATATTTTTAGTCTTTGCATCAGAATAGCCAAGCTCTTTTTCTGCAATAGACCAGCTAAAGTTTTTAAGTCTTTCTTCATATGAACCAATATTCGTCATAGAATTCTCCCTTTATGTTTCAAGAATCTTACCGTTTAAAAAGCTTTATCGCAACAGTTGGTTTTTATGAATACATCGCCAGAATTTCTTCCCTGGTTTTCCCAAGAATATTTAGACGTTTGCCAACTTTGCAAAAAGCAGAAATTGTGTGGTCCAGGTCTGCGCGGCTATGAGCGGCGGACAGTTGTACCCGAATCCGGGCTTTCCCCAGCGGAACCACGGGATAGGCAAACCCGATTACATAGACACCTTCGGCCAAAAGCATGTCTGCCATTTTCAGGGCCAGCGGTTCATGGTAGGTCATTACCGGAACAATGGCGGTTTCGCCCGGTACGATTTGAAAACCAACCTCAGTCATTTGTTTTCTGAAATATTGGGCAAGTTGAATTAATTTATCCCGCAAATTACTCGATCTTTCCAGTATTTCAATGACCTTCAGCGTTGTTCCTACAATCACCGGAGCCAGTGAATTTGAAAACAGATACGGCCGCGACCGCTGACGCAGCATTTCAATGATCTCCTTGCGGCCCGCCGTACAGCCGCCGGACGCACCGCCCAGTGCTTTACCAAAAGTGGTTGTGATAATATCAACCCGCCCTATCACATCATAATGTTCGGCGGTTCCCCGACCGGTGGAACCGATATACCCGGTTGCGTGAGAATCATCCACCATTATCAGGGCATCATATTTTTCTGCCAAATCACAAATTTTATCCAGCCGGGCAATGTCTCCGTCCATGGAAAAAACACCATCGGTGGCAATCAGCCGATATTTAGCCGATTCCGATTGCTGCAGACACCATTCCAAATCTTCCATATCTGAATGCTTATACCGAAACCGTTTCGCCTTACATAATCTGACACCGTCGATAATCGACGCGTGGTTTAATTCATCGGAAATAATCACCGAATCCGCCCCCAGCAGTGGTTCAAATACTCCGCCGTTTGCATCGAAGGCCGCGGCGTATAAAATGGCATCTTCGGTTCCGAGAAAACCCGCCATCCTCTCTTCCAGATCTTTATGGATCTGCTGGGTTCCGCAAATAAATCTGACCGACGACAATCCGTAACCCCATGTTTCAACAGTCTTCCGGGCAGCTGTGACAATTTCCGGATGATTCGCTAATCCCAGGTAATTATTGGCACAAAAATTCAATACCGCTTTCCCACCCGAAACGCGAATACTGCCCCCCTGTGGGGTTGTGATAATTCGTTCCTTTTTATAAAGCCCCTTATCGTGGAGAGACATTAATTCTGTCTGAAGGTCGTCCTTTATTTTGCCGTACATGCTATTTTTTACTTTTCTATAGTTACTATTGCGCTTGCCAAATCTTTCAAATGGGACAGAGATACATGAATTTTCCCAAATGCGTGCTGAATCGCAAAATCCCGGGCTTTGCCGGTCAATACAATTTCAGGTTTACCCAGATCGTCATTTTCGATTGAAATTTCATGGAATGCGAGTCCGCCACGATAACCGGTTCCGATAGCCTTGAAAAACGCCTCTTTGGCAGCGTAGCGGGCAGCATAATGCTGGGCCTTATTTCCCTTGAAAGATTCACAATAGTGAATTTCATTTTCCGAAAATATTTTCTCTTTGAAGCGGGTGTCTCCGTTCACCTGCCTGGCGATCCGATCCACTTCTATCAAATCTGTGCCAATGCCGTAAATCATCAGGCCAGTTTCTTCCTCAATTGAGTCAACATGTCTTCCGTCATTTTTTCCAGATTGTATTTCGGCTGCCAGCCCCATTCTTCCCGGGCCGCCGAATCGTCCATGGAATTCGGCCATGAATCAGCGATACCCTGACGAACCGGGTCAATTTTATAATCAATACTAAAATCAGGGATCTGTTTCCGAATTGAACCCGCCAGTTTTTCAGGATCGATGCTCATGGCGGTCACGTTAAAGGCATTGCGGTGAATTAGTTTTTTCTGATCGGCTTCCATCAGATTAATCACGGCATTTATGGCATCCGGCATATACATCATGTCAAGATACGTACCCGGTTTTAAAAAACAAGTATATTTTTTTTTCTTAATGGCTTCATAATAGATTTCCACAGCATAATCGGTGGTTCCTCCGCCGGGCAACGTCTTATAGGAAATAATGCCGGGATAACGTAGACCGCGGGTATCGACGCCAAACCGTTTATAGTAATAATCACAGAGCAGTTCACCGGCAACCTTGGTGACACCATACATGGTGTTCGGTCGCTGAATTGTATCCTGGGGAGTCTTGTCATGGGGCGTCGACAATCCAAAGGCACCGATACTGCTCGGTGTAAAAACCGCGCAAGCAAATTCGCGGGCAACTTCAAGGACATTGTATAAGCCGTTCATATTGACGTTCCAGGCTGTTTGCGGTTTTGCTTCCGCAACAGCTGAAAGCAGAGCTGCCAGATGATAGATGATTTTAATATTGTGTTTTTTTACCAGTTCAGCAATCTGGGTTACGTCGGTAACATCCAATACGGCACATTCACAGTCGGATATTTGATCATCAACGGTCTTCGCCCGTACATCAGACACAACTACATTGCTCGTGCCATAGCGCTCACACAATGCGTTGGCTAATTCCGAACCGATCTGACCCAGAGAGCCGGTTATTAAAATTTTACTCATAAATTTCTCCCGTTAAACCATATGTTTTTCAGTATTGAGAAAACCACCTCTAAGAGGGCAATAAAATAATGAATTTTTTCCTCTTTCGCTCCCCTTTTTTATAAGAAACGGTCTTTTTTAAATACAAAAACCACGCCATATCTATCACACAGGCTTTCATAATTTCTTTGAATCAAGCGTTTCAACCAATATCTTTAGCGGAAGTTTTAACAGCGTGGAGTTTTGTTGTCTTTTATCTGGTTTAGTTTTCTGCTTTCAATTGCCTTGTTAATCGGCATCGGCCGGAAAAGTATCTGGTTGGGGTTGATAATATCTTCATTCATACTCGGCATCCTGAATTTACCGTTGTCGAATGTCGTTACCATTTTCATCAAAACAATTTGTGATCCCTCAATATTTTTACTGGCCCTGGCGGTAGGAATTATGCCTATTGTCGGTGGGGCTCTCAGCGAATCCGGCCTGATAAAAGACCTGATTCAGTCGCTGAACATGCGCAGCAAAACCTTTCTCTTTATTGCGCCGGCGTTCATGGGAATGCTCACCATGCCGGGTGGTGCGTTATTGTCAGCACCGGTGATTGCCAATGTCGGCAGCGGTGCAACAAAAGCCGACTATGCAGCCATCAATATCTGGTTTCGGCATATCCTTGTGATGATCTATCCCCTCGCCGGTCTGTTGGCAACAACCAAAATGGCCGGAATCAATCTCTATACCGAAGTTCTGTATCTGCTGCCAGCATTCCTGCTGTTGGCTCTGCTGGGCTATCTGTTTATTCTCAAACCAATTAAAGACAACAGCGTTCTCAACGGTACATACGATTCCCGCAAAATACTTCAACCCATCGGCGCCGTTATGATCGCTCCGGCCATTCATATAATCGGTAAATCGTTGTTCCCGAAAATACCGGAGGAAATTCCACTTTTTATTGGTGTGCTTATTTCTCTCGGATTAACGTTTCATTTCGGCAAATTACCACTGGAAGAATTAAGGCCGATCATACTAAAAATGCGGCCCTGGCGTTTTTTGCTGCTGATTCTGGGAATGTTTATTTTTTTAAATGTCTTTAAAGCCACCGACGCTTCGGCTGCCATCTCTTCGATTGCGTTCAACAAAACCTTTCTCGTGGTTGGAATTGCCCTGTTTTTAGGCTTTGTGACCGGTCGGGTACAGGTGCCGGTATCGATTCTGTTGCCGATCTATTATGCCGGTTTCGGAGCCGAAGCAATATCACCAATGGTGTTTGCAGTGATGTACTTCTCGGTTTTTATCGGGTATGTTGTTTCGCCGATCCATCCCTGCGTGTCGGTGACGGTGGAGTATTTTAACACTAGTTTAAGGGAATATTACCGGAAGGTGGCCGCTCCCGCTTTGATTGCGATTATATGCACAACGCTGTTTTCGATTGTATTTGTTGGTTGAAATTATTTGACAGCATTGTCAGTATTTTCGGGACGGCATGGATATTTACATCCGGATTTATGATTATGTGAAAATGATATTCGGACTCTTGGTCTGAATTGAGTTTTTGAATAAATAATTCGGTCGCAAAGGTTGAATCTTTCCCCAATTATTATCAGCTTTACTCCCGGATTACAATTTTTCCCGTTTCAAAAAACTAATCCTCTCGAACCTTTACCCTATACAATTTATTATCGTTGAAATACGGGCTTTTTGAACCCTGGATTGATGACGACTTTCGTATATTTTTATCGGTATTATCGTATCAATCCTTATTTGTTAGGCTCTGTTTTTAATAAATTATGCATTTAAATTACTATAAACGTATTTGTCAAATGTACATCAATGTATAAAGTTTTTCATCTTATTTTTAATTCCAAAGCTACATTAGCAACAACACCGTCTAAAGGCGCATATATTGGTTTAAAAGTCGGATTGTTGTACGGTTTATTTACAACCCGCTCATACTTTGTTTGCCTTACATCGAAAATATTTTCAACATTTCCTATTATTGAAAAATTTTTAAATATTTTTTGAATCATAAAACCAATAGTCCAGTAATCCCTGGATTGTGTAAATTTGTTTATATATTGCTTGCCTGTGTAAAATGCTTCAATTCCTGTTCTCCAGCTTTGTTCTTCTTCGTAAGTTAATGTCATATTTAATTTATGCTTTGGAGTCAATTCTAAATAGGGATTTATTTTATCATAATTTTTCCGTACATCAGTATAAGTGTAATCAACAAACAGTACTAACTCATCCAACGCCACTTTGATATTTGTATCAAATCCTTTTGTTTCCAGAGATGAGTTTGCATTTTCATACATTAAAAAACCCTTCGCCAATGAATCCGGTTGGAGAATAAGCGCATTGTAAATTTTAGTATAGTAAAATGCCTGATTTATAGTAAACATGAATTCATTCATAAAAAATTTATAACTTATATCCAGATTCAAGCCTTGCGAAGTTTCAGATTTCATGTTAGACGAAATAGGCATTACGTTTTTAAAAGCTTTTGCTTCGGCAGCGCTCGTAAAAACGGTAGGTATTTTGTAACCCGAGCCATAACCTATTCTGGCATGAAGTTTATCGGAAAATTTATACAATGCAGAAAAACGGGGTAGAAAAAATGTCCCATATTTATTGTTATAGTCAATTCGCAAACCTGTTTGGAATATAGTTATTTCAGTTATATCCCAATCATCCTGGGCAAAAAAGCCTACGGTGTAATAATTATAATCCAATGAATTGGCAGTTAATGAAAGTTTCTCATTTTCAACAAAAGCATCGGTAAGAAGATTATAACCAAAAACTATATTATGTTTTTGGGTTTTCAAAAGGTACGATAAATCCGAATAGCTCGATATTTGCTCACCACCAAAATTATTGTTGGTAACAAAAATATCTCGTTGAAAATCGTTAATACTGTTTTTGAAGGTGAGTATATTTCCGTTTCTATATTTTTTTTCAAATTTCAATTGTGAAGTTGTTCTATTTGATTTATTCTTTTCAATAAAAGAATGAAGCGAGTCGGGAGTATTCTGGATAGCATAAATATCTCCGCCTGCACGGTGTTCAAACGAAGAAGAAATGCCTAACATGAGAGTGGTTGCATCATCAAAGTAGTAAAAGAATTTTGGGTTGAGAGTGGTTTGTTGAAATTCAGGGATGTCAGAAAAACCATCTTTATCAACATCAAACGCATTTTGGATACTCTGACTGGCAAGAAAAGTTATCCCAGTTTTGTCGCTCCGGTTTGCGTAAAATGAGCTGATATCTCTGCCATTTTTATGGGTTTGATTAATAATTGTTAACCATTCCGGGGTTTCGGATGGTTCTTTGGAAACTAAATTTACAATACCAGCAATGGCATCACCACCGTAAAGCGCCGAGGCTGAACCTTTTATGACTTCCACCTGCAGTAAATCTAAAGGTGGAATCTGCAATAGCGAAAGACCAGAAGAAAAACCACTGTACAGAGGGAAACCATCTTTTAAAAGCTGTGTGTACTTACCTTGCAAACCCTGTATGCGAAAGCTCACATTTCCTGTGGTTGCCGATGTTTGCTGAATCTGAATTCCAGAAGTCTCGCCCAGAAGTTTAGAAATATTTCCTGGTTTTATTGCGGTTTCTTCTCTGACTTCTTCTAATCCCAAAACTTCTACCCGAACAGGCACATCATCAATTACGCCATTAGTTCTTGTAGAAGTTACAAAGACTTCTTCAGACTCTATTGCCCTTGGTTCTAAATAAATAATTTTTATTCCTTCCGGATATTCTGAAGGAAATGATAATTTAAGTTTAAACAGTTTGTAGCCAATATAAGAAAATGTAATTGTAAATGTACCGTTAGGAATATTTATGATTTCAACGTTTCCATTAGTATCAGTAGTAGCGCCTATTTTAAGAGACTCGATAAAAACATTTGTTCCGATAAGTGGTTCGTTGGATTTATTATCATTGACAATAGCCTTAAAAGAATTCTGACTGAATGCAGATTGTGCTATAAAGAGAAATAGGAATAAAATTATCTTTTTCATGTTAATTTGTTTGCTCCATATTTAAACTGGTTATATGGCCTAACATTGTCAATATATGGAAATATTTCAGTCGAATTTCCATGTTTCCAATATATTTTCGCGTATCATGTAAATCAAGGGAAAATATCAATATTTTTCTGGCCGCAAGGCTCTTGCTCTGCAACTGATATAATCCGTCCCGGAGCACCGGAACGAGAATGAAAAATCAATCGTTTTAGAGTTTATTGTAATCTCTCCATTATTCATCCCCTGTTTTCTTCTATTTCCAAATCTACAATCTAAACCTATCTTTGCGAAAGTTTCCTCCGTAAAGTGTGAATATTTATATCTGTCCAATGAGAACGGAATAGCTTTCGCAAAGTTTACGATATTAAACCGGTGATTGAGGGCAGCGCCGCCAAAACAGGAGCTCTTCAAGATGCAGAATCCCAATCAAAAATCTGAAATCTGAAATTATTCCGCCGGTTCCCACTCCGCAATGGTTTCTATTTCCACCTTTGTCTGTGGATCCGTCGTCCAGAATTCGTTGGCATTGTAGGTCCAGCCCATGGTCTCTGATCCGCCGCCGCTCTCCGTTGTAATCAGGAAGCGGTTGGCCAGATGCCCAAAGTAATTCGCCTGATCGCGGGGCTGTACATTGTCGCCGCCGCTGGGATCTACGGGAATCCAGCCGTAATTCGGCAGATAAATCTCTACCCAGCGATGAAACACATCGTCCATACTGGCGTCATCATTGCGCACAACGACTGAACCGACATAGCGCGCCGGTAAACCAGCCGCCCGGCACATGGCAATATAAACAAACGCATACTCCGAACAGGAGCCGTTGCCACGGGCTAAAACCGTCGGCGCGGTATTCCAGCCGCCAACCATCTCATAATACATGTTTTCGATCAGGTAATTGAAAATCTTGCGGGCAATCCAGTAAGGATTTTTCTCTTCGCCGACACACTGATCCAGGGCCTTCCGGATAGCCGGATGGTCAATCTGATATTTCTCATTATTTTCAAGATATAGCGCTGTAATGTCTTTGGGAATATCTTTCAGCGAACCGACTTGATCGGGAAAGATAAAATAGCGGGTTTCCCAAATCGTTGCATCGGTCACCGAAATAAATTCCTGAATCGCCTGGGCTTTCAGGTTTTCCGAATGAAGCACCGCCGTCTGCTGGCCCCATTTGTCCGTCACAATCTTTGAATAATTTGGGGTGTACGCGATCTCGCCGTTGATGTGCTGGCTATCGCGATTAATTGGAATCGGCAAATGGACGTCGGCGGTTTTGACAGCATTGGGTCCGAAATTTTTCAGCTGGTGGGTAATCGTTACTTTCGCGTGGCGCTCATTGGTACGGACAAAACACTCGTTGTCCCGGATTTTCATTTGATACAGCTTGTCGTTCTGATAGTCCACAGCCCAGAGAAATTTCCCGTCGAATGCCAGTCCCCGTGTAAAGGGACCCGGCGCCGCAGTAATCAGCAAGACACAACCGCTTTCGGGATCGACCATGTGGATCTCATCGGCAACCCGATCGGATACCCACAAATACGTACCATCAAAGCAGAGACCCCGCGGATCGTTTGCCGGTGATCTAAATTCCCGAATCGTCGTACCGTCATCGGGACTGAATTGAATGATCTTATCGGAACCGCTATCAGTACACCAGAGATATTTACCGTCCCAGGCCAGGCCTCGCGGAAAATCATCCGGCGCGTCCACGGTTTTCAGAATAGTGCCGGTTTTGGGATCAACCCGAAAGATTTTACGGGCATTGACATCGGCGTTCCAGAGCGCTTCGCCGTCCCAGGCCAGCCCCATCGGCCAGTATGCCGGCGAGTCGATGGATTTGATCACTTTACCGTTTTTCGGATTAATGCAAAACAGTTTGTCGGCCTTGCGGTCGGCCAGCCAGAGATTCTTACCGTCATAAGTCAATCCGGTAGGGCAGGTACCGGGTAAATCAAATTCCCTGACAATTTCTCCGGGAAAAGCAAATATACCCGTCATTAAACCAATCAAAACACATACGAAAATGATACTTCTGTTCATTTTATTTGTCCTTGAATTTGTCTTTATTTTGATGTTTATACGCCAATAGCCGTCAGATAAAAATCATTTCAGCAAAGCATTCAATCCGTGCAGGTACGGTTCTGCTCCTGCTCCGATAAATCGTGCTGTTACAACGTCTTTTATAACCGATTTGGAAAAGGTCTCATCGGAAAAGGGAAATTCTTCAATACATACTTCGGCTGTTGGGATCTTCAGCATTCCCAGTAATTCCCGCAGGCCGAACGCCGTTCGTGCCAACGGGCCCGGATTGATCAAAATTCCTGAAATTTCTTTCCGGTTCCGGCTGATGGTTTTCAAAATGCGTTCTTCATTATAAAACTGAAATACCTTTATTTCGATCCCCGCGGCGGCGGCCTCTTTTCGGATGGCCTTGTCCAGCTTATCCAATGTCAGCCGCGTCCCTGATTTCATGGAAACTTTACCAAGAAGGGGCATGTTTGGACCGTGAATTACTAATATTTTCATGCGTGTTTTTCTTATTTAGACAGCCGTTCGTCGTCACTGAAAAATGACCATTCCCAAACGGCGGTATAGGGCTTGAGCCATCCGGCCTGCTGAAGTGCCCAAAATGGTCCTTCCGGCAGAGTCAGCTTTTTATTACCGGACATCAATAATATTCGTTCGGCCCCACTGCGGTACTTAATCCGGGTTGTCGCCTTACAATCCAGGCGCCAGCGATTTCCAACCGGACATGCTTTTGCTTCAATTGTCACCGGATTCAGCGCCAGGGCAACCCGGCGATCATTTTGCGTGTTTTGCCAGCTGATTGTGCGGGCCGGCAACATTACATGGGACACATCTCTTCGGTGTCTTTTGAGTAAAACAGACCAATTATTTATAACACTGACAACCTTGGGTGATTTAAGCGCAAACTCCGATTCCCAGGTCCGGGCACCGCTGCTTTTAACACATAATCGCAGAGACTGCTTACCGTACTCCGGAAAACCGAGTATTCGGCCATAAAATGAAATTATTAAATTGGTATTATAAATGGTTAGCTTATCTGAAAAGGTCAACGAGGCCAGACCTCTGTTGGCGACCTTAGAATCCAACTCGTTAAAGCGTTTCTGGGCCTCCACTATAGGCAGATCAGAAAACATCAACATCATAGCAAGAGCTGCAATTCCTAAAATAATCCGGATAATAGTAAACTGCTGATTGTTCAGTTTAAGCGGCAGAAACACTGCCAGCATTATCACCGAGAAAATGATTAAAAACAGCCCGCCTATAAAAATGGACCAAAATAAAAACAGCAGTAAAAAGAAAGAAAGAATTCCCAAAACAACCATCAGTATCAGCCGGCCGAACTTATGTATAAACGCGCGATCAGTTACATTCATTTAATTTCCTGATTTAATTTGCCTCACAATTCAAATATAAGCTTTTCAGAACTGGGTCAAAACAGTTTTATCTACAATATTATCAAACATTAAACCGAATTTCCATGACGTCACCGTCCTGAACAATATACTCCTTGCCCTCAAGCCGCAATAAACCTTTTCCGCGACAGGCTGTCAAACTACCCTGTTCTAACAAATTTTCGTGGGCAACTACATCGGCCC
Organism: bacterium; assembly: GCA_018824205.1. GTDB lineage: Bacteria > Fidelibacterota > UBA2242 > UBA2242 > UBA2242 > B118-G9. The sequence continues at coordinate 10,469 of JAHJGX010000197.1, read as the reverse complement.
GGATAAACCCGCGTTCCAGGTCGGAGTGAATGACACCGGCCGCCTGCTGGGCATTCATGCCCCTTCGGATCGTCCAGGAACGACATTCGTCTTCACCAACCGTAAAAAAAGAAATTAATCCCAGCAAATCATAGGATATTTTTACCAGCCGATACATAGCCGGCTCGCTGATGCCAAGTTCTTCCAGAAACATTGCCTGATCTGCCTCGTCCAGTTCGGCAATCTCGCTTTCAATTTTTAGACACAGGGACATTACCGAGACTGTTTCGGCCTGATAATCGCGATATTCATCGGTGACTTTTTCGGAATTGGCTATTTGAGATTCGGCAATGTTAATCACAATCAACAGTGGTTTGGAAGATAAAAACTGATACCCTTTCAGCTGTTTCTGTTCTTCATCGTTAAACGATACAGTTCGCAATGCTTTCCCAGCTTCAAGTGCCTTTTGGCATTTCAGGATCAGTTGCAGCTCCCGTTCGTCGGTAACGTTCCGGAGTTTTTTCAGCTGCTTTTCCAGGCGCTCGATCCGTTTTTCCACAATTAACATATCGGACAATAAAAATTCCGCTAGTGCAAATTCTATGTCCGCCCGCGGGTCGACTTTTCCCGATGGATGGGGAGACATTTCAGATTCAAAATCACGAATCACAAGGATGATCTCGTCAACGGTTTTTAAATTTGCAAAAAACTGCGGCGACAAGCCGGTTTCATTCTGAGGATCAAGACCGGGTACTTTAATATATTCAATGCTTGCGTGGACCTTACTCCGCGGATTAAACAGTGCTGTCAGACGATCCATCCGCTTATCATAAACATTGATTATTCCTCTTTCGGAAAGATGCTTGGTTTTAAATTCAGCGCTGTCGGCTTTATTGCTGAGCAATGTCTGAAAAATCGTGGACTTGCCGGAAAATGGTAATCCTACAATCCCTGTTTGCATAATATCTCCATTCTATCGTGTTTCAAAAAGGTGGCGGAATTTAATTCAGAAATCGGTCTCCCCCAATAAGAAAACCTGTCGTCTTTACAAAAAGGTGTTGTAAATTTGCCCTATGAAAAAATTATTCCGCGAATACCTCTCTATGCTAAAACCTCTGCCGGTTGAAGGCATACCGGATTTATTCCTGTTCCGGCCCATTGCATTCGTCCTGGTGAAAGTTCTCTCCCGCTTTCCCGTCACCCCCAACCAGGTGTCAATATCAGCAATGATAACCGGCGTCGGCAGCGGCTTCTGTTTTTCCCGGGGCACGCGGGAAAGTTTTCTCTGGGCCGGATTACTGTATGCCGCCACCGCCGTTCTTGACTGCAGCGACGGAATGCTCGCCAGATATAAAAAAAACGGCTCTCCCGTCGGACGGATTGTTGATGGCACAATCGACTATATTAACGGTCTGGCTATATTTACCGGTCTTGGTGTTGGAATGTCAAAAATGGCCATGGTCCCACAATTTTACTTATGGATAGTCATTGCGGTCGCGGCCCTGTCGATGGCAATCCACAGCATTTTGGTCGATTATTACCGCAGCCAGTTTTGCACCCATGCGCTAAAAATACGCCATTCAATCGACGCTGAAATTTCCATATTCAGTGTTGAGTTACAGCTCCTCCAGCAAAAGAGAATTCAGCCTATTACCCGACTTTTAATAAGCATTTATCTGGGTTACTGTCATATTCAGATAAAATACGCGCACAAACAGGTCCAATACGATTCCCAAAACTATTACAAGGCCAATAAAATATTGCTGCGCTTGTGGCTGATGATAGAATTATCCATGCACATCTGTATGTTGTGTCTTTCCGCGATCCTTTATAAGCCCGAACTGTTTCTCGGCTATACTATTGTTTTTGCAAATATCTGGATTTTGTTGATCGTCCCACTCCAGCAAAGGGCAAACAAAAAGTCTTTTTAAATGGATTAAATCTAACTTTGAGCAATATGTGATGCGCGTACTGGTAACCGGCGCCACCGGATTCATTGGCAAACATCTTGTTCCACGCCTTCTACAAGAAGGTTTTGGTGTCCACGGCCTGACCCGGCCAGACAGTCATCGGCCGGAGACGTTTAAAAATGATGTCGAGTGGATAATCGGAAATTTGACCGACCCCGTTTCTCTTGAATACGCGTGCAGAAACATCGATCTGGTAATTCATCTGGCCGGAATTATTAAATCCACAAACCCTGACAATTTCTATCAAATCAACACAACGGGAACGGAGAATCTCCTGAAAGCTGTTCGGGACGGAACAAAAATCATCTTTATCAGCTCCCAGGCGGCCGTCGGGCCCAGTAAAAATCGGACGCCTCTTTCCGAACGTGCATCTCCAAGTCCTATCTCTGCTTATGGCCGAAGCAAACTAATGGCCGAACAACTTTTTCTGCAAACGGACCGGCCAATAAACTATACCATCATCCGGCCTGCAATTGTCTACGGCCCGGAAGACCGGGAATCGCTTGCGCTTTTCCGCCTCGCGAAAAATCATCTGAATCCCCGTATTGGATTTCAGAAATCCATTGTTAATATCGTTTATATCAAAGACCTTGTTGACTTTATCATGGCCTGCATTGATAATAATCTTTCCACCGCGGAAGTTTTTCACATTAACGATGGCAATGATGCGGGATATGCACAAAATGAATTAATTTTAAAGGCTGCCGAGTGTCTGGATTCGTGGACAATTCCCCTATATATTCCAAAAGTACTTTTAAAAATGGCTATACGTCTGAATGCATCAATTTCCGGTATTCGCGGAAAAACATCAATGTTAAACCCCGATAAATACAACGAACTGGCGGCCCCTGGCTGGGTATTGTCATCCCAAAAAGCCCGGGAGATTCTGGATTATCGGCCGAAATACGATATCGGCTCCGGCTTTAAAATGACAATAAACTGGTATCGGGAAAACGGATGGCTTTAAAGTTTAACAAAAAAATAGTTGCTCAATTTAAAAATGGTGTATTCCCGGTCGATTACCTGGTGTTGATATTCAGCGCTCTTATGACTGTGATTTCCCTGTTATTTTTCGACACCCTCAACCGACCATTTCGGTTCATGGTCGCTGACGTTACAATATTCTCAATCCTTTTTAGTCTTATTATTTACGAAAAACGCCTCGCCGACACTGCGGGCTACTGGTTACATAGCTGGCTGCCCGTCATTTCAGTGGCGGTTTTTTATACCCAGGCGACCGCTTACGACCATCTGGTATTCAAAGAAACCTTCGATTCGCTTCTTTTACAATGGGAAAGCAATCTGTTCGGCGATCTTGGTCAACTTGCTAATTTTCCGGGAAATCATCTGCTCGTGGATGAATTGATGCACTTTTTCTATTTCTCCTACTACTTAATTCTGTTCATTCCCGGCATGATCCTGCTTTCCAGGCGCTCGCCAATCTCACACGAAATGATCTTTTCACTAACTCTGATGATGATTGTCCATTATATATTTTTTATTCTGTTTCCCGGCGATGGTCCGGTAGAAAGCCATCCCGTGATATTTACAAGAGGCATTGTTTTTATTCCCCTGATGAATTTCATTTATAAAGTCGGGGGCGAACAGGGCGGCGGGGCATTTCCCAGTACCCACGTTGCGGTTGCTACTCTGATTTTATTGTATAGCTTTTCCGAGTTTAAAAAATACCGCACGCTCATGCTTTTCATCGCGACGGGCATTGTAACCGCCACCGTGTACTGCCGCTATCATTATATTATAGACACCCTGGCCGGACTATTCACCGGAACAATGTTTTATTTTATCGGGAAAGGGCTCTACCTTAACTGGGATCATCCGGCGGAGCTGCCGGTCGAATCGTTATCTCGCCAATAATTCGGTTGCTGGCTTTGGAAACAACCATATCCATATTGCTCAGTGTGATTTTTTCGCCAACCCTGGGAATTCTTTTAACCCGGTTTAGAAAAAAACCACCCACGGTTTCATAATCACCCTCCGGGATCGCCAGATTAAAACGGTCGTTTAAATCATCCACCGGCATTCTGCCGCTCACGATTATCGAACCATCCTTCTGTTGCTTGAACAGATTTTCGACCTCATCGTACTCGTCTCCAATATCTCCGACAACTTCTTCCAGAATGTCCTCGACCGTTACAATCCCTTCCGCACCGCCGAATTCATCGACAACAATTGCCATGTTTCTTCCATTATTCTGCAGGCCTTCAAGCAGTTTGGCGATGCCCATTGTCGATGGAACATAATAGGCCGGCCGGATCATGGATTTTATCCTTTTTGACTGGGCTTCTCTCAGAATATCAAAACTATTCAGAATTCCGACAATTCTATCAACCCGGTCTTTAAAAATGGGAATGCGGCGGTGTTTCGTCTGGACAAAACACTCAGAGGCCTCCGAAACAGTTGCCTGCTCGTTTAAAACGGCCACATCAATCAGGGGAATCATGATTTCTTTAACGCTGGTTTCGGTAAAGTGCAGCAGCCGGTTTATCATCCTGCGCTCACTGGGTTTCACATCGCCTTTGTCGTGTTTCATTTTCATCAGCAGCTTCAGTTCTTCTTTGCTGACAAAACCGCCCTCTTCGGTCGAACTATCACCGCCCAGCACAGACGCAAATAACGCCGCAACTTTTGAAAATAGCCACACAATGGGAAAAAGTAACAGCATAAAAACGCGTAAAATATATATAATACGAGGGGCAATTTGATTGCTCATTTGCTGAAAAATACTTTTGGGTACAATTTCAGCAAAAACAAGGTTTATGAAAGTCATCACCACTATCGAAACCGGCACTCCGATTGGCCCAAGCCACAAATAGAAGCGGGATGCCGCCAGGGTAGTACTGGTCACGACACAGAGATTGGTCCCCAGTAGCGTTGTTCCCAATATTCGCTCCGGGGTTTTGAGCATATCCAGTACCCGCTGTGATGATTTGTGGCCTGTTTTGGCGGCATGTTTCATCCGCATCCGGTCCACCGACACCAGCGCTATTTCAGAACCCGAGAAAAATGCCTCTCCCAGGACACATAAAAAAATGATGATGATGGCAACAGTTCCCGACATTATATCTTCTTCACCAATAATGAATCGATTCGATTACTTACGATCTTTTCGACGGTAAACACGATTGATTCATATTTTATACTGGATTTTACTTTGGGCATCTCGCCAAATAATGCAAATACAAAACCGCCGACCGTATCAACATCGTCAGAAAGCAATTCCACATCAAGTAACTCGTTGAATTCATCTACTGACATGTTTGCATTGACCCTGAACAGGGACTCGCCAAGTTTCTCATGCTGGTCGCTGTCGTCTTCAAATTCATCGGTAATATCACCAAAAATGGCCTCCAGTAAATCTTCCATACTGACCATTCCCTGAACCCCGCCATACTCATCTAGAACAATGGCGACGGAGATTTTTCGGTGTTGAAAAGTCTGAAACAGTTCGTCGGCCCGCTTGGTTACGGGAACAAAATAGGGTTGCCGAAGAATTTTTTGCAGGGTTTTGGCTGATTGGGTAATCTGGTCGGCGCCAAGTTCGAGCAAGTCATTTGCAAACAGTACCCCGACAATATTATCCCGGTTTTCGCGGTAGATCGGAACCTTGGAAAAATGGTGCTTTTTAATCTCACCGATCATCTCATTCAGGGACATTTCTTCGGGTAAATAAAACATATTGACCCGGGGCGTCATAACATCATCCATCCGGGCATCGCCAAAATCAAAAACATTATAGATATATTCCCGCTCCAGGGAATCGATAATCCCCTCTTTTTCCCCCTCTTCAACAATGGTTTTTATGACATCTTCCGTTAAAATACTGCCCGTCCGGGAGGATTCTCTAACGAATAAATTAACGACCCGGTCTGAAATTGTCCGAATCAGCCAAAGCAGGGGGGCGACAATTCGAGAAAACAGATAAAGGGGGTTGGCAACAAAAAGAGCAAAACTCTCTTTTTTCCTGATGGCCAGAGTTTTGGGGGTTATTTCACCGAAAAGAAGCAGAACGGGCAGGACAATAACAATATTTACCCACGGCAGCTCTTCGCCAAAAAAACCGATAATAATGGCCGCCGAGATAGAGGAAATTGATATATTGACAAATTCATTTCCTAATAAAATCGTGATGATCAGGCGGCGCGGCCGCTCAAGCAGCCGCTTAATATTCTTACCCCGTTCTTCTTTGGAAAGAACCATCTTTTCAATCTGAACACGCGTCAAGGAAAAGAGCGCTGTCTCGGAGCCGGAAAAAAATCCCGACAAAAACAGGAGAAACAATATCAGGCTAATTTCTGTATAAAGGAGCAACATATCAGTATGAAATCCCGGTAAAATTCTGCATCATTTGTAATATACTCCCAATACACGGTTTTCCAAAATCCTATAGAGCACGGAATATTAAAAACTTGATTTTACCTGAACTAATGAGGAAATTGGCTCCGGTATGTTTGATCACTAATAATTCAGGGCTGTTTTAATGAAAAAGATTTTTGTATCGTTGTCGCCAATAATTCTGTTTGTCCTTTTAATAAACCAATGTGCTTCAACCCCGGCGCAGAAAATCAATGCCTTGCCCCAAGAACTCCAGGCGCCTGTTTCTGTCAGTTTTTTACATTGGAACGATTTTCACAGCGCTAATATTCCCTACACCTCTAACTGGGGCTACACAAAGGGATTACAGATCGGTGGTTATGCAACCCTGGCCGGCTACTTGGATTCGCTGAAACTGCTATACTCCGGGGCAATTGTCCTCAATGCCGGTGATGATTTTCAAGGTTCGCCGATTTCCGCACTGACGAAAGGAATGTCACAAATACGCATTCTGAATGAAATTAAACCCACCGCATTTACCATCGGAAACCATGAGTTTGATTACGGGAAAGACAATCTTCAAAAAGCCGTCAACGCGGCTGATTTCGCGGTTTTATCCTGTAATCTTTTTGACTCCACAAAAATGTCACTGTTCGTACTGCCTTATACAATCGTCGAATCAAACGGCGCCAGAATCGGCATTGTCGGCCTGATTATGGAAGACCTGAAGTCAACGGTTTTACCCGGTAATATGGACAAAATGTCTGTTCAGGACCCCGCTAAAAGCATCATGAAGTATGTTGAAGAAATCCGGGACAAAACAGACGTAATCGTTGTACTGAGCCACAACGGTTTTCGCGAAGACAGCTTGCTCGCCACAAAATTGTCAGAAGTCGATGCAATATTTGGCGGACACTCTCACACCCGTTTGAAACAACCCGTGCCGGTCAACAATATTCTGGTCTGTCAGGCTGGTTCCAATGGACAGTTTCTGGGTCATTTAAGGACCACAATTGACAAACAGTCCAAGTCCTTTGTGGAATACAAATATGAATTGACCGAAACAGTCGTTAAAAACATTAAGCCTTCTGCCGGCGTTGCCCGGATTGTGGACTCTCTCGAAGCCAATATCACAATAGAAATGGACCGGGTCATCGGCGAACTGAAAACCCCCTGGGTGCGAAACAGCCAGGGTGAATCAAACATCGGCGACTGGATTAATGATGTTACACGAGAATATTTTAAGGCTGATATCGCTTTTCAGAATAGCGGCGGTATCCGCAAAGGTCTAAACGCCGGCCCCATAAAAGTACGGGACATCTGGGAAATTTCACCCTTCGACAATACCATCGTACTGGTTACTGTCAGCGGGGAACAGCTTGTTCGTATTCTGGAATGGCGAATTAAAAATCCCCGGGACCTGTTACAACAGTCCGGAATTCGCCGGGTTTATGATATGTCCGCCAAAATAATGGTCGATGCAACCGTTAACGGAGAAGCCATTGTTCCCCAAAAACAGTATACCATTGCAACCAACAATTATATCGTCGGGCATATTGATCGGTTTTTTGGACTGTCCGAATCCGATGTAATCATCAAAGATACCGGCATTGTTGGCCGTGACATCCTGCTGAAAGCCGCAGAGGAACAGAGGGTTATAAACAGCAATACCGATGGCCGGCTGATCATCCAAAACCAGTAAATTTACGATCCGCTTTCCGAAATCATGTTGTTTCACCTGTCACAACATTCTCAATATTTTGATTGACTTTTTTACATAAAAATCTTTACATTTTGCGGCTTTTTGGAGAGTGATCTTTTTTGACCACAAAGGGCGCGCAACTCTTTGAACATTTTCTCCCCGGAGACAATTATATGGTGGGTGTAGCTCAGGTGGTAGAGCAACAGGTTGTGGCCCTGTCGGTCGCGGGTTCAAGTCCCGTCACTCACCCGAATTTAATGGCGCCATCGTCTAGTGGTTAGGACACAGGATTTTCATTCCTGTAACCGGAGTTCAATTCTCCGTGGCGCTACAAATTAATACTCCTCTTTTGAGGAGTTTTTTGTTTAATTTCGATTTTGTATAAAATTAGTCTACTTTCTTATTGAAAATCATACTAAAAGACCTTATTATCTCTTATAATTGTCTGAATACTTTTTTGACATCACCAACTCTCAACACAGAAGGTCTGTTTTTTACCTGATGGTTCTCGCTAAATATATATCGGTGTTACTGCACCCGTTCATCTGTGCAACAATCTCGTTTCTTCTATTGCTCTCAAATTCCTATCTGTCATTTTCAAAGTTTCTCGTCATAGCCGGTATTACTTTTTCGGCTACCGTGATCGTCCCAACCATTCATGTTTTAATCATGAAACACCAGGGACAAACGGCCAGTATGGATATCCCGGAAAGAGAAAAACGGATAACAACTTTTTTCACAGGAATACTCGTTTATAGTATTGCCCTGATTATTCTCTGGATCATTGATGCGCTAAAACCGATTTTAATTCTGATGTGGGCTTATGCGTTCAATACCATCGTTGCAACGATTATCACGAAATACTGGAAAATCAGTATTCATGGTATGGCACTGGGCGGTCCCTTGGCAGCGCTCGGGATGACGATTTCACCTCTTTACTTCTGGTTTGTTCCGCTGGTTGTTCCAATGACCTATTCGCGTGTAAAATTAAACGCCCATACGACAGCCCAGGTAATAGCCGGATTTATTTTAGGGTTTTTACTAACCGCAACCCACTTTATATTATTGGGGGCATTATGAGAAAATCAGATGTTTTAGCCGTTGTTCTTGGGGGCGGTAAAGGTACGCGGCTGTATCCATTGACAAAATACCGGGCGAAGCCGGCGGTTCCGTTCGGTGGGAAATTCAGAATTATTGACGTTCCAATCAGCAACTGCCTGAACAGTAATATCGATCAAATCTACATCCTGACCCAGTTTAATACCGAATCATTACATCGGCATATCTACAGCACATACCGCCTGGGACGGTTCACTGAGGGTTTTGTGGATATTCTCGCGGCCCAGCAAACCACTGAAAACATGGACTGGTATCAGGGCACCGCAGACGCCGTGCGTCAGAATCTGGAATATATCAAAGAGGTCAACGCAAGCTATACGATTATTCTAAGCGGCGACCATCTTTACCGTATGGATTACAATGAATTTTTGAAGACCCATGTTGAAAAGAAGGCCGATATCACCATATCTGTTAAACCGGTTTCCAGGAACGAAGCCTCGGGATTTGGTATCTTAAAAACAGATCAGGAAAGCCGGATTCATCAATTTGTGGAAAAACCCGAGTCAAACCAGTTGGACGCGGCGCGCAGCCCCGGCCTCACGGAAGAAACACCGTTCCTGGCTTCCATGGGTATCTATATTTTTACAACAAAAGTTTTAATTGACATTCTGAATCAGAGCAGCAGTGACGACTTTGGCCGACACATTATTCCTTCATCTATCGGCAGTTATCGTGTATTTGCCCATTCTTTTTCCGGATACTGGCGGGATATTGGTACTATGGAGTCATTTTTCAATGCCAATCTGGAACTGACGTCGCTTAAACCGCCGTTCACATTTTACGATGAAAATTTTCCAATTTATACCCGCGCCCGTTCGCTGCCCGGTTCGAGGGTAGATAACTGTTCCTTTGAACACACTCTTCTGGCAGACGGTTGTTTTATTGAAAAAAGCAAAATCAGAAAATCTGTTGTGGGTATCCGGACCATTATTTCCAGAAATTCAGAATTGGAAAATTGTGTCTTAATGGGCAACGATTTTTATGAAAGCAATAATATAAATTATACCGTTCCGATCGGCATCGGCGAAAACTGCATTATCAAAAACGCAATAATCGATAAAAATGCCCGGATTGGCAATAACGTCCGGATAATTAATCGGGATAACGCCAAGACGGCTGACAGACAAAATTATTATATTCGTGAGGGGATTGTCGTCATTCCAAAAAACACTACAATTCCCGATAATCAAATAATTTAGAATCACAAGGAAGAATTCTAAACATGATGGACACCATTAATCCAAAGCAGGCGGTTCTTTTCCCGGACCTGATGGCCGACCTGGATTTACCGTCTATTAAGACCCTGCCGGAATACGACAAGGCGCTCCGAAACTTTATCAAAATGTCGGATTTTGGCGCATTTATTG
>JAHJGX010000196.1 GCA_018824205.1 bacterium | reverse complement strand
TACTTCAACATTATCAGTAGCGATCCACTCTATTTGAATCATAGAGCCTATCGCAAATTCGGAACCCTGCAACTGAGTCAGCAGAGCCACTTCTGGTGGTGTATTGTCTGTTACTTTAAAGTATGGACTGTGAACCAATGTATCGTTTCCTGATGTATCCCAGCCCTGGAGAGATACCATCGCCTGATCGGTAACACCTGCCGGAATATCAAATATGAATTGCGATGAATCAGCCGGAACTTTACCCATTACCTGTTGGCTAATACCGACTTCATTGGAATAAATGATCTGTATTGAATCCATGGCAATATTGTCCGATGCGGTCCAGGTAACGGTCAGTGGCATATATTCCGGGATTGCAAAATCATTGTCTGGTGTCAATACCGTTATTTCAGGAGATATTCCATCAAGAATTGAGAAAACATTAGACGTGTCAGATCGTGATAAACCGACATTGTCAAAAGAGGTTACTTTAAGCCTGTAGTTATTTGACAATACATTCGGAACCTGCCAATCATAACTGAATTCTGAACCGCTGACTGAATCAATTAATGTGAATGCCGAATCACCGTTCGAAGCAAAGATATGATGTGATCGAAATGATCCAGAATTATCTATAGACCGCCATGTTATTTCATATGATCTGGCTGTATAACAGTTTGCTATAGAATCAATTACCACTGAATCTGGTGGTGTATTATCAGTAACTGTAAAATAAGGGCTATGGACAAGGGTATCATTGCCAGATGTATCCCAGCCGTGTAAATGCACTTGAGCCTGATCTGTGATACCTGCCGGAACATTGAATATGAATTGTGAGGAATCAGCGGGAACTTTGCCCATTACTTGTTGAGCGCCGTCGGCTTCGTTGGAATAAATTATCTGTATTGAATCCATGGCAATATTGTCTGATGCTGTCCAGGAAACAGTTAGTAGATCATATTCAGGGATTGAGAAACCTTCACCAGGACTCAGGATATGAACAATAGGACGAATATAGTCACCCGGAATCGCAGAGACTTCATTTGAAAACCCACTCTCCAATCCCGCGCTATCAACTGCAGTAATGTGGAAATAGTAAATTTGGTAGTTGGTCAATTGGTCAATCGTAATTGTGGTGTCGCTGATTCCTCCAGTAGTCGAGTCAATTAGGGTCGTCGGAATTGCGCTCGTTCCACCGTAGATGCGGTAGCGGAGGAAATCCTGCTCGGCATTCTTGTTCCATTTCAGTAAAACCTGCAAAGATTGCGGAGTAGCTGTGAGCGAAGAAGGCACTGAAGGCGGCAAATTAACATATTGAAGACCGGCATCAGCCCAATTATCTGCTCCTGTATTTGTCAATTGTCTGCGTGTTCCGTCTGATAATTTCACAATCCACAGATCAGGTAGATCATATGCACCACTTGCATAATTATCTATTAAAAGGGCATTTTCTGGAACGTAAATAGATAAAGCGTCGTCATTTGTGTTATTTGGCTTTTGGGAAAAGCACTCCTTTTTACCAGAACCGTCAAGATTAATTTCAAATATACGGTGATCAATTGGGCTGTTTTCATTACCAGAGATATCAAAGTGATAATATAGTTTGTAACCATCAGCTGAGAATGGGCCTAAACCTAACTGACCAGGATTATCTGGAACAAGAAGAACTATATTAGAACCATCTGAATTCAAGAGATAAATTGCTCCATCGAAAGAAGTACTTATCTGAGTCAATACGGCGATTCTATTACCGTCAGGTGAGCATTTAATTGCTGTGAAATCACCGCGAGGAGCTGAAGCTATCAATATTGTTCCAGTTCCATCAGCGTTCATTTTGTATAACTTTGCGCCTTTAGAATAGACGATTTTCCCATCTATCGTCCATGCGAAGTCTGCCCACCACCTGTTATTTGATATTCCAATATTAGTGAGCCGTTGGATGTCACCTCCGCCCACGTCCATTGAATAAATATCCCTCTGTCCATCACGGTTTGAAATCCATGCGATGCGTGTCCTGTCTGGGCTAATTTTAGGAAAATAGTCATCAGCAGAATTATTTGTCAGGCGTTGTACCACTGTGCCATCAATTGAAATGAGGTAGACTTCATCGTTGCCGTCTCTTCTAGAGCCGATAACAATCATGGTATCTGGCAATTCTTTAAAGGATACTCTTACTTCGTGGCTCATCGCGCTTTCATTCCCGGCCTCATCAACCGCTGTTATCCTATAATAATAGGTCTGTCCATTTGTCAATCCATCATCGATATATATTGTATCCGGCGGCGTGCCGACAATACTATCAATCAGCGTTGTTGCCGGTGATGATATATCGCGATAAATACGGTACTTCGCCAAATCGGGTTCGGTATTCGCATCCCAGCGGAGAGTGATTTGTTGGTTACCGGAGGTGGCGGTGAGATTATTTGGTGCATCTGGACTAAAATCTAAATCCCTGACACAACGCACGGAAAAAGCACCTTGATTATCGTAGCCAGTGCCACGGTAAACTTCTGAATTGCTGTCAAACAAATACCGGATATGTGAGGACAGTTCAGTGGCTTCTGTAGAAGACCAAAAGCCGGCGTAACTACCGAGAATTTCGTATATCCCAAGATTGGTACGGTAACCTCCAGGTAACGCGGAAAAACAACTTTCATTGGTTGCGCCGGTATTGGGACTGTTCCAATATTCTGTACCGGTTTCTTTCATTTTGCCACCAGCAACACTACTACCGCCAAGATAATCAACTAAAGTCTGCCATTCTGCATCGCTTGGCACATGCCAGCCTTCAGGGGCGATATTGCGGCTGTCATCAGCTGCATACCAATTATAAAGACGTCCGTACGTCTCTATATTTGCTGGATTGTTATCATACTCGCAATAGGCTCCGGTGCTTAGATTGCTCCATTGCGTATTATCGGTGATATTGGGTATCGGATCACCATTTCGATAGTGGGTGACTTTCAGATTCTCCGCCATCCACCACTGATCGCCGATTTTCACAGTCCTATAGACGTTCCCATCAATATCAGTTACTGTTCCTGTTTCAACAGGCGTAGCGAATACTTCATCAGAAAACTCACTCTCATTCCCTGCATTATCAACTGCTGTAATCCGATAATAGTAAATCTGTCCATTTACTAACCCTGCATCGATATAAACTGTATCCGGCGGCGTGCCGACAACACTGTCAATCAGTGTTGTGGCTGGGGAAGACGTATTTCGATATATACGATATTTCGCAAGATCTGGTTCGGTATTCGCATCCCAGCGGAGTGTAATTTGCTGATTGCCAGGAAAAGCAGTGAGATTTTGTGGTGCGGAAGGTGGAGTATAGTTGATAGTAAATACTTGTTCAGCAGCCCATTTTGATCCCATAAAGCCTGCATCAATTGCCTGAACCGACCAATAATATTTACCATCTAGTAAATCCTTAATTACCCAATTATTAACCTTTTGGCAATTTCCTAAGTCAGGTATTCTTCTGTAGCCAGTGGCTGGATCTGATTGAGATGTTTTAATCTCATCCCCGCTGGGAGATGTTCCTATTCTTAAATTGTAGGATAAACCATTAGTGGGAGTTTGAGCATCTGATCCTTTATTCCACCTAAATATTACAGAGTCCAAGAAAACCACTGAAATCAAATCTGTTATAGTAGAAGGCTGAGTATTGTTTATACTTGCATTATTTCTATAAATTGCTGCCACTAAATTATCAGAAGATCCTTTAGTGCCCGTTAAAATCATATCTAAGTCAGTATCATTATCATAGTCTCCCCAGGAAACAGAATTATAAAACAACGCATCGAAATTATCTAATACAGTAAACGTATTATTGCTGTTATTCCGATATAGTTTTGATAAACCAAACAAATCATTGTTAATTGTTATAAGATCTATATCACCATCGTTATCATAATCTCCCCATTTTGGATTGGAGCCCCCATCAATAGGGTAAGTGCCATTGAAACCTCCGCTACCATCACCTCTAAATATCGTATGGGCATATTCCCCTGAAAATGCTACGTCGAGATTTCCATCATTATTGAAATCGCCCCAATCGAAACGCCCCGCATCATTTGCATCATAAAGCCCAGAAACACCGGTAAAGGTATCGTTTCCATCATTCCTATATAATATACGAGTTCTACCGGGAATAGTAGAGTACGTCTCGCCGGAAAGAAAAACATCAAGATCGCCATCGTTATCATAATCCACCCAATCGGCAACACCATTATATATTCCAATAAGATCTGTACCAATTTCCGTAAACGATCCATTATTGTTCTTGTAAATCTTAGTGATTTCATCTTTATATTGATTTGTGGATTTGTTGCCACTCAATAGTATATCTAAATCACCGTCATTATCATAATCGCCCCATTTCAATGACCCCCAAGTGACACCTGATAAACTTGTAACCCAAGTAAAGCTATCATCACCGTTATTCCGGTAAATTCTCGATGTATTCCCACTTGGAGGAGTTCCGCCTGCTACTGCAAAGTCTAAATCCCCATCATTATCGTAATCTCCCCACGCTACAGTACTTGCCGATACTCCGATTATTCCTGCATTAATGTCAGTAAAAATGCCATTTCCATCATTCCGATAGATTTTGGTGACTGCTACATCAGGAGAAATTCCTGATAGCAACAGGTCCATATCACAATCATTGTCATAATCTCCCCAATCTGCATCACCAGCATATATTCTTATTAATTCAGCGTTGATATCTGTAAATAGGTCGTCTGTAGGAATTCCATATACTTCAATTGAGTAGTCGCTCTCATTTCCTGCACCATCAACCGCTGTAATTCGATAATAATAGGTCTGTCCATTAATTAATCCATCGTCAACATAGAAAGTATCTGGTGGCGATCCAACAACACTGTCAATTAAAGTCGATACAGGAGATGAGGTGTCTTGATATATACGGTATTTAACCAGATCGGATTCGGTGTTTTGATCCCAGCGGAGTGTGATTCGCTGATTGCCGGGAGTCACGGTGAGGTTTTGGGGGACAGCGGGAGAAATGGGGATTGTGAAACTCGCTTCTGGTGAAAAAGCACTTCCAGCAAAAGTATTATCAATCGACTGCACACTCCAGTAATAATTACCGTCTGGAAGTCCTTTCAGAGTATAAGAATTACAGTGATTCACATTTCCAAGTTGAACCACTTTCCGATAACCTGATGAATTTTCCGCCATCGGCGATTTCACCTGACATCCGCCCGGAGTGGTGCTGACGTATAGATTATAGGTCAGTCCATTCTGAGGTGTTTCGGTGTCTGTGGATTTATTCCAACTGAAAGTAGCATTAGAATCTGTCTCCGAAGTAGTCAGTCCGGATGGTGCGGCTGGGACGGAATTCGGCGTCAGGTTGTTATTGCGATAAATCTTGGAAACGTAGGGTCCACCAGACTCACCTGAAGACCCTGTAAGCAAGATATCGAGATCGCCGTCGTTGTCATAATCACCCCAGGCTACGGAACTGACAAAGACTCCCGTTAAACTGATTCCCGTCTGCTCTGTGAACGAATTGTCACCATTATTGCGGTAAATCTTGGAAATAGGAGAACTACCTGTCCACCCTGTGAGCAAGATGTCGAGATCGCCGTCGTTATCGTAATCACCCCAGTCTACGGAACTTTCATGAACACCCGTAAAACTGATTCCCGTCTGTTCTGTGAATGAATTGTTACCATTATTGCGGTAAATCTTGGAAATGATGCCACTACTCGAATATCCTGTGAGTAAGATATCGAGATCGCCGTCGTTGTCATAATCACCCCAGACCACGGAACCAAGTTGAACTCCCGTTAATCCGATTCCCATTTGTTCGGTGAATGAATTATCTCCGTTGTTAGTGTAAATCTTGGAAACATAGGAACCGCCTATATTTCCAGTAAGCAAGATATCGAGATCGCCGTCGTTGTCATAATCACCCCAGGCAACAGAACTGTAATAAACTCCTGTTAAAATGATTCCCGTCTGCTCCGTGAATGTATTATCACCATTATTGCGGTAAATCTTGGAAATAGGAGAACTACCTGTCCACCCTGTGAGCAAGATGTCGAGATCGCCGTCGTTATCGTAATCACCCCAGTCTACGGAACTTTCATGAACTCCCGTCAAACTGATTCCCGTCTGCTCTGTGAACGAGTTATTTCCGTTATTGCGGTAAATCTTAGAAACACAGTAGGGTGAATCAGGTACATCTCCTGTGAGCAATATATCGAGATCGCCGTCGTTGTCGTAATCCCCCCAGGCTACGGAACTGTAATAAACTCCCGTTAAACCGATTCCCGTCTGCTCTGTGAAAGAATTGTCACCGTTATTGCAGTAAATCTTGGAAACTCGAGTATTGCTACTATTATATCCTGTGAGCAATATATCAAGATCACCATCGTTGTCATAATCGCCCCAACCTACGGAGCCAACTTCGACTCCCGTTAAACTGATTCCCGTCTGCTCGGTGAATTGCTGAGAATAGGAGCTATTCGCTGCGAAGAATAATAGAACAGAAATTAAAATGAGTATGGAGTTTCTCATTCTCATTTGCATTGCTCGAATCTTGTTAAATGCGATATCAATAAAAGGATAAACATATATTTAATGAATTGCTTCATGATATTCTCAGTTCATCTTTCAATTCCTCAACGCTGGGAAGTCCATGTTTCAGTTTTCCCGACAGCGATTTTGTCAGGCGGTAAGCAGCGACGCCCATAGGTTTTCTTGTATCTCTCAGGGCATATTCCACGGTTATCTTGTCCCGTGTTTTGCAAAGAATAATGCCAATAGACGGATTATCAGACTGGTCGGCTAATTGGTCATCGACAGCCGAAAGGTAGAAATTAACCCCGTTAGATAATTCTGTAATCTTACCTTTTAATATCCTACGGAAGTTTTTTAATATTTTACCTGTTTTTTTTACTTTGTAAACATACTTTAAACTCTTTAGAACATAAACATAGAAAAACATAATTAAGCTGCCTTTAAATATCTAACAGGGTGAATCTTCCCGGCATATTCCTGTTTGAATTCGTCCATTTTCAACTCAATCACGATATAACAATGCAGTCTGACATTGTAGAAAAGCAGGTCAATTGCATAGTCCTTCTGACCCACTGTTACCGGATACTGACTCCCCAAAAACGCAAATCCCCTACCCAATTCAATCAGGAAATCCCGCAGGTGGAGCAGCAAGTTCTTTTCCAGTTCCCGCTCTTTGGCTTTTTCTTCAATGGTTAAAAAGTCGAACGTGTAGGGATCTTTCAGGAGTTGTTGCGCCAATTCTGACTGAGGCGCGGGTAAAGTTTCAGGAAAGTTAGTCATCGCCTGTCCCTGTCGGTGATATAAGCCGCTTTCGATCTGATGGACCATTACATTACGGCTCCAGCCGTTTTCACCGGCACGCAATTGGGCTTGCCGTATTTGCTGCTTCAATTCTTTTAAAAAATTTTGATAATCCACAGATAATGTATTTGATAAAGTCATTAGCAATGGATTCGTAAAAAGTCCCGGAAATGTCATTTTAGTTTTCCCAGTAGTTCCAGAGCATCTTTGTCAAACTTAGAAAAGGCGGAAATCTTTTTGCCCAAATCTTTCAGTGATGCGCCGGAATGGTAGATTTTATTTTCGTCAATAATGATAAACCTGTCGTGGATGATTTTCATTTTTACAACAGTGATTTTTCCATATTGCTGGCTGAATTTATCAATATCCTGTGATAATTGTCTTGAAATGTTTTTTGTGTAAATTTTTATTGTAACACCTTTTTTTCGCTTCGTTAAAAGCGCTAAAACACTTTCATCAATGTAATTATCTAAAATAATGATAGATTTTTTTGCTGAGCGTATAATTTTGGATGCGAATAGGTGTGCATCGAAAATTTGACCGTTGGAAATAATTCCCTGTTTAGGCGTGATTTCTTTTTGTTCAATGGCATCAAAAACTTGATTAAATTTCTCATCAATTTCGGATTTGTCTTGCAATTGTTTGAGTTCAATTTTGTCAATTCGCTGAAATAATTGTGCGTTAGCGCCGATAAATCGTCGCATGTTTACGAAGGCATCTATAATTTGGATACTTACTCTTACAGCCGTTTCGCTTTTTAAAACAGAAGATAACATTGCGACACCTTGCTCAGTGAAAGCGTAGGGCAGGTATTTTCTATGTTTTCCACGGCTTTTCTTTAAGGTCACATTTTGTGATGTTAAAAGGTTTCCACTTGATATCACATTTTGTGATTTTAAATTTGTTATTTCTTCCTTAGCAAGTTTAAATCTAAATTTTTCTGGAAATCGATTAATGTTTCGTGTTACTGCTTGATTAAGCACACGAGTTTCAACACCATAAATTTTGGCTAAATCGCTATCCAGCATCACCTGTTCTCCCCGAATTGTATAAATCAGGTTTTGGATATTACTTGCACCAATAGATATTATTTGCTGTTTCTCTTTACTCATTTTCAAATTTTCGGTTAATGATTTTATCGGTAGTCAATATTTTTCCATTCATAAATCATGTGTCACATTCTGCAATCTATTTTCTCATTCTGTATTCAGTCTTTTAATATTTTTATTTTGGATTGCTCGTGCATTTTTAGAAGTCACAACTTTTTTTCCGGTTTTTTCTTCAATTTCACTACGTGCAATTCCGGCGACTGCGCCGCCTTGTCCGGCAATTTTACGGTTTTTTTCAAAAGTATCCGGTTTCTTCTCTTTCGAGATTTCAGTTGTTGAAACTTCGGCGAGCATATTCAAAACCATCTCTAAATTTGTCATATTATCACGGAGATTTTCCTTTTTCAAACTTTTGTATTTCTTATATTCCCTTGTAGTGAACCCAGCCCAGGCTTTAGTCATTTCATCGGTTAATATGGCAAATTCCAGTCCTTTTTTTACATTGCGGTTTTCCCATTCATCAGTAAGATCTTTTCGTATTTCGATGGATTTCAACCGTTGATTAATCCATTCCTTAGAATAACCCTTTCTCAGGTAGGTTTCCATGGCGCGATCAAATGATTTTTCCGGATCTTCGGTTTCTTCTATGCGCTCATATCCGACCTTAGCCAACCACAGTTTGAAGGGTTCTGCTTTGGAGGATGGCACAGATTGAATAATTCGTAATAACTGCTCAGTATCGGCAACGTCGGTTTTATACTTTTTTCCATCCGCCGCTTTCATTTTCAGTTGTCCCAATCTTTGGGACAACTGACTTCCTTCGTCTTTCAGCTTTGTTTTTAAGGCATTCCAATACTTTCTTGGTCTTGGACTTTCCGTAAGGATGGCAATCACATCCACAATGGAAAAATACCATTTCTCTTTATTTTCATCCCATTGTACCCGGACTTTTTCTTCTTCAAAAATTTTAATAGCTGTTTCTCTATTCAATAGTCAAGCTCCGTTCCTCAATCCGTTGTGCGATTAACCTATTCGATCCTTTCATTATTCCACTAAAACTATTCCAATGGTTTTTTCTCTGATGGCAATGGGCAGATTGTCTTTGTTTCGGAAAGTGCACATATCCGTAAATGCTATCTCTGTCGATCCAACCGATAATGCCTCAATCTCCAATACTGCTAATGTTCCGGTTCCGGATACAGTAGGATTGACGTTCGATGTTCGCACAAGGACTATACCTACTTTCCCATTTTCATTATCAATTTCTTTGAAGGTAATTGATAAATCTCCACCATCAAACATGAAAGCGCCGTAAATAACATCTTTTACTTCTATTATGGCTGGATCGAAGGTTAATTCAATTTCAGTCCCCATGATACTATCAACTTCTTCAGCCAGGATTTCAATCTCAAACTCCTCTCCAACGGATACTTCTTTATATCTGGGAAAAACCATCATAGCTAGTCCTTTAACAGCATCCACTGCAAAGTGAAACGAATTAGCATCACCTTCCACTGGTACGGATTGATTAGTCCTGGCTTTGATGTCAAACTGGTAATTCCCTTCGTCGAGATAGTGAAGGATTACACTGGTGTCCCGGGTCCATGCCGACCAGGCTGATTCCACTATATCAAGATAGCAGCGGTAACTGAATTCATAGGCGGTTTCGTTGCCCCGCCAGATGATTGTTACAACCGATGTGTCAATTACTTCGCCATAATCAACTTCGCCAATAACCGAAGCATGGGGTAATTCATAATCCGGATTATCAGGATCATAGGGGTTAGTTGGCGGTTTCAGTTCATCCTGAGGAGAACAGGACAGTATCATGCAGATGAATATCAATACTATGGGATAAATCCACTTCACGGCAATTTCACTCCAAATGAAACGCAAATTCCACCATGTGAATTGTAAAACGACGTTTGAATTTTGTTATCAGCGATTTTGGGCATGAACAGCCAGGCATCAAGAATATTCCACAGATATACGCCGACCATAGCTCCGGTAACTAGCTGCTGAAGTTTATAATTGCTATCCATATCATTATAGGCATTTTCTACATTGTTCCAGGCTACCTGAATCTCTTCAGTAGTTCCGTTTAAGGTTTCATAATCTTCTCTAAGTCTTTGGTAATCAGATTCCAGGCTCGTATGAACATCTTTAATATTGAACAGAATAAACAATAAAAGTGCTTCTGAGCCGCAGTAGGTCAGCCCTGAGCTAAAACGTTGTTCATAAAATTGTCCCCATCCTGGTATAACTGCGGACCGCCACAGTGCCTGTTTGCGTGGTTTGATAAATACAATCTTATTTAATGAAGCCCGAACCACATTCACCTGATCTTCCAGGACATCAATCTCAGTTTTACCATTCGTATAACCCGGCAGATCAAATGTGATCGTCCGTTTTCCCGACCAGACTTTAGATAGTTTAATAGGCGTTGTGGCAACATTACCATTATTCAATTTATAGTAATCACCATCGATGAGTATCTTCGCGCCCGGCGGATTTGTAGAGATCATCAGATCACCGATCTTTTCCTTTAACGCCGTTTGAATGACTTCCGTCTGCCCCAGGCTGATGAAGACTTTCCGCTCTTCTGTCCGATAATGTTTTCCGGCTTCTATTTTCAAGTCGTGCGAACCTACCAGAACCGGCTCGATTACTGCCGGGGAAGTCCCTCTGAGTTTTCCATCAATGAATATCCTGGCTCCTTTGGGCGCTGCCTGAACTGACAATGTTCCAAAATTGGGAGACAGGGCAATATTCTTATCAAGTGTTTTCCCATCCTCAATAACAATCATTTCCTGGGTGTCTTTATAGTACTCTGCCTTGATGGTGATTAAATGTTGACCGGACATCAGTTTAAAACCAGTTACCGGGGTTTTCGCAACCGGTACATCATTAATAAATAATTCCGCTCCAACCGGCATCGTAATAAGATTCAAATATCCAAATGCCGGAATAAGTTCAATATCCAATGATGATACTTTGTTGTCATCGACCAGAATTGTCGCGGTATAATCCCGATATTCCGGATACGTTATTTTAAGTTCATGCTGACCTGATTGCAATCGCTGGATCATCAAGGGCGTCTTTTTCGTTTCAATCTTATCATCAATGATCACCGTGGCTTCCGGAGGATCGGTGTTGATTTCCACAGAACCAAAATTCGGATGGAGTGTTTCAGTCAGATTAAGCATCTCACCCGGTGTCGGCTCAATCTCTTTAATCAGGTCGTAATACAATGGTTTTGAAAGCAAAAGTGTATGTTTACCCGGGTTCACTTTCCCATCAAAATAGGTCTGGCCGTATTCAATACCGTCTATAATAACTGTAGCATTTTCCGGCTCTGTTTCGATCGTTAAAAACGACCAGTCCAATTTAGTCTGTACTGATTCGCCGATTTGTTCAAGTTTAATTGTGCGTTCTGAAGTTGTATTGGAAAGAACGTTGATAGTTTCAGACCACGGACTGAATCCCTCTTTACTGATTGTAATTGTATGAATGCCCTCGGATAATTGAATCGGAATTTCATTCCGGGGAATGTAACCACGGGATTCACCATCTATTATCAGTTGAACATTTGATTCTGATAGTGTCAGTTTTACTTTACCGAGTTTCGATTGGCCCATCATGACAGATCCGGCTCCCAGAGCAAGTCCCTTTTTTGTTGTGAATTGCTGCATCAGGTCATTGACCAGGTTTGGGGCGGATTCCAAAATCTCAAATATATCATTACTGCGCAGCATCATATCTTTCTTGGCCATCATCTTAGTCGATCCCACATCGATGATCCTGGCGGATAGATAAAACCCGGACCCGGATTTACTGACTCTGCCGGCTACCATATATTTCGCACCGGCCATCTTACCGAGTTCTATGGCGCATTCATCGCTGAAACAATCGGATAATTGCTGTCCTTGTTCCTTAAGGATTTCATCGAATTTCTCACGTTCAACCACATCAAACAGATTATAATCAACCAAAGCTGTCCGAACCCGATCAGTCACTATTCTGGCATCACCGGCAGATACGTTTTCGTTGGCAAAGTCCATGACGACAAGCGTCTCCGAACCAACCCCAAACAACAGGGTTGATAACAGTAATAGCAGGATGATTGCCGGTTGTTTCTTCAAATCGACCGTCTACCTATTTCGACAACAATTTAAACACAAAGGAAAAGCAACATCATGGTGTAGAACCATTTTTAAAACTATAATTTTCTGCCTTTAAATTAGTGAATAAATATCAAATGTCAACACCCAAAAATCAAATCGTCCACGAATAAATTCTTGGGCTGAGTCAATATAAAAACCTGTAATACCGTGTTCTGCTTATATCAAACTTACGCTATTTTACCAGCGCCAGTTTGCGGAGTTGGTAGAAATCACCGGCGCGGAGCGCATAAAAATAAATACCGGAAGCCAGGTCCCTGCCATTCATGTCCCGGCCGTTCCAGGAAAGATCATAGCTTCCGGGAGCCCGCTTGTCATCCAGCAATGTCGCAAGCTTTCGACCGAGCAGATCGAACAGTTCAAGCGTAACATATGCTTCCTGCGGTAAATCGAATCGAATAACGGTTTTTGAATTGAAAGGATTGGGATAGTTTTGATAGAGTTTGTATTGGTCCGGCACGGTTTTCAAGGTGGTTTGGATCTGCCGACCAAAACGGTCAACGGCCATCGCGCTGACAATATTTCCGGAACTACTGAGCGTACCCAGGCTGCCGCTCCCGGATAAAATCGAGGCGTCCGAAAAGCTGTAAAGCAGAAGAATATCGTTTTCCTGTCGAATAGAAACGGATTCGTCATTAATGACGTCAGTAGCGATTTCAAACACAGAACCCGGTTCAAATTCTATTTGCAGTGCCGATATCGGCGAATTGCCCGCATAAAAAAGTTGATTATTTTGGAAGCTTAGATGCAGAGTTTTTTCATCAGATTCCACTGGTTTGGCAAATCCCTCGCGACCCAGAATAATATTGATGACCCAGACCAGATCGAGAACATTGATTTGGTCGTCGCTGTTCAGGTCGGCCGCCCAGTATTCAAATTCATCGCCCGTCGGGTTAATTCGCAGAATCAGACTAACGACTTTTGTCAGGTCAAGGACGTTGATTTGCCCGTCCTTATTCATATCACCCTTTGAATAATCGGGTTCTCTCAGCAGGTATTCAATCGTATTTTCAAGAAGATGTTCGCGGGCAACCGGACTGCTTATTTTATCAAATGCAAAAGTGAAAAATACCGTTCTCCCGCCGATACTGTTATCCGTATCTTCATATAAAATTATCCCGGCCACTGAGGTGCTGTCACAAAAATATATAACGTCCGCATCGGATGTTGGGATACAGATATCTTGATCTCCAAAGTAAGTATTATCAATATCTATGACTGGTGGTAATACATTTGGACTTGTAGAAAATGCATGGTCATACAATAAAAGATTTAAAGGACTATAATTATCGGAAATCCAATTTGAAGCATGTAGAACATTTTGTGCAAACGTCGAATCACCTATATGATAAGGTGACAGACAAGCACTATAGCCGACTTCGCCCCCTTCAATGAGGAGTCTGCCGCCCTCCGTCACATAAGACTCCAGCATCGACCGGTAACTGCTGTTTTCCACCGGATTCATATTCGACCCCGATGATGAAATCACCATATCAAAATCGCCTAATTCAGTGTTTAATCCACTTGTATAAACTGTTTTAATAACATAATACCCGGTTGCTTCCAGCACATTCTGAATTTCAACGGCACTGCTGCTTTTTCCCTCGCTAACATCAATTGTATACGTACTGTTTTTATCGATTCCACGTTTGCCGCTGTCGTCGTCAACCAACAGAATACTGGCCCGGGTTGTATCCAAATGAACATTAATTTCCAGCGCCTGACTGCCAATATTTACCGGCAATGTCTCTGCAATATAGCGCATGGCTGCCACCGAAAATTCATAATCCCCGGATGGCAATGCGACCTCATATATTCCATTATCGGCAGCAAAAGTCTCAACACTGGTATAATAATTTCCCGTACCTGTGGAATACTCTTCTATTGTCAGAACTGCATTCAGCGGTCGTTCATGAATTCCACCGCTTACCCGACCGGAAACGGACACTCGTGGTGATTCTGCTAATTCAGTCGTGAATACATTGGAACCAAGCTTGATAGTATCAATGACTGTTTGAGTTAGATACCCGAATAACTGTGCACGAATTTGATAATACCCAACTTCAATCGGTAACGGATAGGAAAATTCACCGGCATTATTCGTTGTAGCGCTGAATACGGGATTCAAGGTATCTGGATACAGGTATCCGGTAATCATGGCATTGGAAAGTGGCTGTTGGTTAGTATCAGTTGTCAGCCCTGAAACCGTTCCAAATGCTTTTTTAACTGTAATCGGTTTTTCGAAAACTTCATACCCGGATTTTAACAACGCTGCAACGAGTGTTCCGATTGTATCGGGAAAAACCTGCATACTGCTAGTCACGGCAAGAGTGTCAATACCACAGCCACGCACAGCAAGTGTAATATTGCTCTGTTTGGCTGACCCACTAATTTGCCCGATATGTCCGGGAACCAGTGAATTTTCGACGTCAAATTGATCCGCACCAACCAAAATCTCCGGACTTGATAATTGCGCTGCTCCGGTCACCGGCAGTGTTTCAACAAACACATATCCGGTTTCACCAGAAATCTTTCCTTTAATTTTGATGATTTCACCATATCGGGGCAAAAGTTGAAATTGTAAAACGCCGTCAGAGTCACTGGTTCCCAAAAGACTGTCACCGTGGACCGTCCACCCGAAAGCATAGATTTCAGCATTTGCAACAGCATGTGAACTGTCATCCAAAACTGTCACAGAAATATTCGAAGATATCCCGACCGGAACTGTCGCTGGTTCAATGTTGACATTCAGGGGATTGACAACAGTGAGCGTGTCAATAACTGGTATTTGCTGGTTACCGGTGATGGTCATTAAAAGGTCACCCAACTGCAAACTTTCAGCGCTGATCGCTAATGTTACAGTTCCGTCGATACCGGTCACACCAAAAGCGACAATATTTTCGTTCTGTAGCAGGGTAACGACCGCATTTTCCATTGCACCGGATTCATTCATGACAGATACAGAATAATAACCAATGTTCAATGCAACAATCGGATTATAATCAGCAAACGTTTCTTTGGGAATGCCGACCCATGGTTTTATCGACGGGTCACCTAAAATATTATAAACATCATAATAGTATTTGTATGTCGATGTATCACCAGTAGCTGTCTGCGAGAAAACATCAAACAACCCTCTGTATAACATGGCGCCGATACTGGTTTCCCCATCCTGAAAAAACCCGTCGTACATAGCTCGTTCCATAATATCGTCGGGTTCCCAGTAACTTGAATTCGACGCGCCAATAAACGCAAAAGCTCCCTTATCGGCTGTTCTGATCCAGCTTTCGCCAAAGCATTCCCCCATCGAAAAACTGCCGGTTTCACAGGCATTGCTGATTACAAATGCCGGAACCGAGCCGGAATTTAATCCACCGATATTGCCTTGATTGAAACTCGGTCCCTGCCATTCAGTTTCCAGGCCGTGACCGGAATAGTGGCAGATCGTCCGACCTTCATTCAACGCCTGGGAAATATCCAGTGTGTTCCCATCCGGATGACCCTTGATAAGATCGGTATAGACGCCACGGGTTTGAAGGTAATTTTCAATGACATAATTATGCGAGGCTTCCGCTAATTCCCAATAATCCGGATCGCTTGTTGCAATAAAGGTCATTTTATTAAACGCATCGAGACTGCTGACTTCACACATTTCATAGGCCATGGATTTATGAATAATCGCAAATAAGTCAGAATCATCGGCGGCGGAAAAACGTCCGATCATTAAATCAGGAATCAGGTCGCTGTCCATCCGTGCATAAGGTGCATCGGTTTCCGTTTCCCCAACCGTCCCGGTCCAGGCCGGAACATCGGCCACATCGCCAACCAACAGTACGTAGGCCAGAGAAGAAGTAGAATTAAATTGGTCAAATATAAAATCCCGGATTGAGCCGGTTGTTCCACCCAACTCAGAAACTGATTTTAAAATGGTGTTAAATCCGCACTGCCGTTTCCAGTTCAGATACGTCTTTAATTCCTCATTTTCCACAAATTGATCGCCTGCCACTACTAGAAAATTCAGCGGCGCCGTACCTTTTATCTGTGAATCGGTTTCATCGTAGTTGATAAATATATCCCGGGCGATCCGGTCTAAATCAGGATTGAATACCGGATTTTTCGCAGTGCTTTTCTGAAGGACCGGATCTTGAATAATTTTGACAGTGATCGTTGCACCGGTGATCAATTTCAGTGAATGCCTGAGCGGATTATAGGATATCGGGAAAAAGTCCAGCATGATTCCGGAAATTCTCCCCATCTTGAATGGCTCATGCGTCGTCACCACTCCCGGAGAATAAAAATCATCCGTTTTATATATTTCATGATTAATAATTATCGGTATCCGATCAATGTCAGTTTTTCGCCGGAAGGGTTGAACCGGAAACACCGGATTTGGAAAACCAGTCTGAGACAAATCAAGGTTTTCTTCGGAATGAATAGAAATCGTATATTCAATCCGGCTGTTTTCAGGAATTTTTATCATTTTCCGGATAAACGGTAATTTCGGTGTACCAACCGCATAGTAATAATTGGTCCCGTTTATGTCTATCTCTGTAAAATAATCACCATTATAATCAATTGTTTTTATCTCAATATCATCCAACGAAAATTCCAGAATCATTTCAGTTGAATTTGTTTCCTGAAAATGAACCTCCACTGGGCGGAATTGGTTCACTGAGACACCGGCAAAGATCAGCGACACCGGAAAAAATAACATGATAATATAATAAGTTAGTTTATTCATATTAGAAATCTATCAACGTCTAATCTATACAATATTTATCCAAGAATCTGTGATATAATGCTGGTAATTATTTCTTTTTCTGAAAAATGCTTGTGCTCAGCGACACCTGCAGGGAAAGTCCGACAAGCCGGGAATTTTCCGACGGAAACCCAAAATCCGTTATCGCCGGATACCGGGAATCGTTTTCCGGTTGCATCGATACAATCTTCTCAATGGGTTGACCTTTATCGAGATCGTGGAAATAGCCCATCTCGACTCCGACCTTATTGTTGATCATTAATCCCAGCAGGGCGCCGACCCGGATACTTTCATTTCCGTTGATACCTTTCGGAATATACATCGCCCGAAAGCCGGTATAAAACGCATTACCCGGTTTAACTGGAAATGTCCTCACACTGTAATAGGTCATATCAAAACTGGAATTCGGGGTCAGTGAATAGGCAAAATTAATAATATCGTAAAAATCGCCCCGCTGGAAAACAGTGCGTGAGTAATCGATTCCCGAACCATAGATGGGTAATCCGACCCGAATACCGAAATCGCTGATATCACTCAAGCCCTTGCGATAAACAAAAACCGGCAGAATATTTTCAACGGAAAATGCAATTGATGTCCGGGTTTCATCCTCCTTTAAGGGCACGGGGCTGATAGTCGGATGGGCTGCACATCCCCACAATAATAACAAGACGATGAAAACTGGGATTACTTTTTGCATAACGTTGTTAGATTAAGAAATCGCACCGAAATAGTAAAGTAATTATTTCAAGGATAAAGATTCAGCAGAAATTGCATAATTCCATCCAGATCGTTCTTATTGAGCGTGCTGTCATTGTTCCAATCCGCCATATCAAACTCGGTATCATTAGGGACAATTTGGCCGGCAATATAATTTTGAACCAGTACTATATCCGCGATATTGATTTCCTTGTCCCCGTTGACATCACCCGGAATAGTCGTCCCGGTTGTCAGGTTGACTCTCGCAGACTGTTCATTACCGACAATAATGTTTTCAATGCTTATTAATTCGCTTCCACTCGCAATTTCCAGTTGATAAATCCCCGGTAAACAGAGTCGATAGTAATCACCGAAATTCTTATCCGGTAGGATCCAGGAATTATCCATTTCGTGGCCAACAATACTGATCTGCATTTCACCCAATTCCCCATCTGTCCGGATGTCTCCACAAATACCGGTCAATGCCCCCGATAAATAATTCAGCAGGGCATTCCGGTTATATTCCCAATACGCGGACAGTTCCGACTCCGGTAGCAGTTTTGTGTCGGAAATTTCGATGGTCACTTCCCGGCAGTGCTGATAATAGGTCATATAATCCTGACGACCGCCATAAATATCATACCAGTCCCAGCCATTGGTGATGCCATTATTCAAATCGGTCAAATAATCCGCCGGGCTGTTGGCTTGCGCCGTATCGGCATATTGCCGACAGAGCCGGATCAGCCACTCATCGTCGGCGTGTCGCCGCTTCCAGGTATCCCAGGGATAATTCAAAACTTCAGCGCCGCCATGAAAATTAGCCGACAGCACAAAATTCTGCCGCTCAGCCAGTTCCATCATGGCCACGGTTTCCGGCTGCCAGAGATTTCCATCGGGATGGTCGCCATTCTGAGGGTTGGGAAAATTCCGGTTCAGGTCTACGCTATCTGCATTGCATCGGGTAGCACCGTAAACAGTGTGATTACCACTATAATACGTTCCATCAGGATTGGCCAGCGGATTGATCCAGATTTCAAGATTATCCACTAAACTACTCACCTGTTCACTATTCTGATAATTCGTCAATAAATGATTAATTAACCGCAGCATCAATATATACCCTGTGGTCTCATCGCCATGCATGGTAGAGGTATACATCACTTCCGGTTCCGCTTCCTCGCTATGGACATTATCGGAAATCACAGCAAAGAGAATCGCCCGACCTTCAACCGACCGGCCGACGCTGTCAATCCAGCAAATACCGGGATAATCCTTTGCAAACTGCCGCATCATACTTATATAGGTTTCATAGGTCGGATAACTGTCCCAGCTTTTGCTTTTCCTGACAGAATCAGACATTTTGGGTTTGTATTTCATTGAGGGTGGTTTCAGAATTTCAACGGTTTTACCCAATGCCTCAAACCGTTTGAATTCCCGTGGATTCGCATAGGCGTAAACTGTATCGCCAATAACATTGTCAATAGAGATAATCCGCG
Source organism: bacterium (assembly GCA_018824205.1). Lineage (GTDB taxonomy): Bacteria > Fidelibacterota > UBA2242 > UBA2242 > UBA2242 > B118-G9. The sequence goes on along the minus strand of JAHJGX010000196.1, from coordinate 12,912 downwards.
TAATATCACGGAGTTCGTCCCGGGTTTCTATTTCAAACCGGAAATAAACTTCAGGACGCGAAAACCGCTCCTTCGATACTTCCGCGTAAGAAATGGACAGCATCCAAAGAATCAATATTGAGACAATTATACAGGTGTTTTTCATATTAGCGAATTCGTTTTAATTCCTCTGATAAAGATAGAAATATCATAACTGGATTTCAATATGAATATTTCACTGAAGTTCCCCCGAAATTCGAAATCTCTTATAGCACAATATTTTGTAATTTATGATGATAAAACACATTGACAAATGTAATAGTAATTTAGGAAAGTTGAGATGGAAAAAGCCTAATTTTATGAAAATTCCAATCAAGCTCCCCTCTTTCCCCTCCTTACAAGGAGGGGATTATGGAGTGGTTAATATGTTTGCATAATCAAAAAATATTGTTTCATAGGACAAAACTTTTAAAAATCACTATAAAAGAGAGAAACCGGGCTCCTGCTTCAATATGAAAAAGGGGCGGAAAATCCCGCCCCTTTTATTTGAATCAGAAATTGATTAGCGCATCAGGATCATTTTTCGGGTCTGTGAGAAATTACCGGCTTTCAGTGTATATATATAGACACCGCTGCCAACCACATTTCCGCGGGAATCCTGTCCATTCCAAATAACCCTTTGGTAACCGGCCGGGTATTCATTCTGCACCAGTTCCTGAACCATCTGACCCATCAGATTGTAGATCGTCAAGGTTACTTTACTGGTCTTCGGTAGTGCAAACTCGATCGTCGTTTCCGGGTTAAAGGGATTCGGATAATTCGGTTTCAATGCGAACTTAGTCGGTATTTCTTCCTGACTATCAATTGCGAGAGCACTCATCGAAACCGGTTCGGATTTTGCCGATTCGTTCAGCCCAAAATCTGTCGCGGTGACCGTATAGGTATAAGATACCGACGATAATGCGGTCGCATCGATATACTCCACATTAGGCGAATAGCCGATGACTTCAAAATCCGTCAACGCGGTTTTCCGATAAACCGAATAGTATTTGACCTTTTCGCTGGTAACCGGTGCCCATTGCAACACAATATTATCACCTCCACCAACAGCGGTCAAACCAACCGGGACTTCCGGCGGCAGATTATCCTCCGACCAACCCGCCAGTATATTGGAATTCCAGTAAGACCAGCTATCCCAACCGATCGCGGAAATAACGTATCCGGTCCAATGAATATTATCTCCGACTTTATCGTATAGTGTCGGCACAACGACATTATAGTGATCCATTTGCGGATTTATGGGAACTGTCGTTACATAATCCCATCCTGTTTCAAATTCCGGCTGCGGTTCAGGACCATACATAGGTTTAATAGCTCTCCAGATTTGATACTCTTTTACTGCACCATAAAGCCCTTCGGCTCGTTTCCAGGTCAGGCGGACCTGTTTTCCATGATCCATCGGCACGTCCAATATTTCTTTAATTATCGGTCCAAATACATAATTATTGGAGTAGAGTATAACCGGGTCTCCGGGACCCTCAGACGGGAAATTGAAATAACGCCATTCATTATTGAAATCATTTTTGGCGTACATGGCTTCATAATATCCGGTCGGAAGACCGATAGCGTACTGTCCGTTGAAATCGGAATAAGTATACCCGATATAACTCTCAGACTCCATGTAGATAAACACTTTCCGCAACGGATTACCTATGTCATCGATGACATTTCCTTTCAATGTATCGGTAATCGAAGAAGCGGCGGATTGCAGATAGAAATCAATTGTTGTATCGCTGACAACATCGATTCCATATAATTTCTGAGCCCAATAGCCGTTTGCACCGGCCTGAAAATCATAATATCCGGATTTCACTTTTAATTCATAATAACCGGTCGTATCCATAAAGAGTGTAAATGGTTCATAATAATTCCAGTTAAATGCCATCAGAATAGAACCACCAAGCGGTAAAGCAGTCTGTGAATCCCTGATATGACCATTAATAGTAATATCACCGACAATCGAGCCCATCCAGAATTCCAGATATACAGGGTATTGATCAACCCATATATCATAGATGCTATAGGGATCATAGCTATCGGCATAGGCTGTAAAACTATACCAGCCAAAAGGTACCTGGCTAACTGAGAAATAACCATTTCCATCGGTATAGACTTCATAATAGTTCGGTCCATAAATTTCAACTCTGGCATTTGATATTCTACCGCCATCCTTGTCAAAGACATAGCCATTAATGAAACCTTCTCTGACCGGCGGATTGATATAATAATCCTGGGTATAGTTATTTCCCGAAAGGACGTTCATTGAATCAACAATTGAAGGCATCCATTCCCACGGCCAGTAGACCTCAATCATCCATGTAGAGCCGGGATATGCACCACCAACCAATGGCAGCTCATAATGACCGGATTCATCGGTATACGCCCAGAAATCCAGACCACCGATCGGTGAGCCCTTATCTGGTGCCATCGGCTGAAAAGCGTGAATTTGGGCATCCCTGAGCGGATTGTTTGAATTGGCGTCATAAACCGTTCCACTTAACGAAGCATCCGCAATAATGGCCGTAAAATCAAGTCCGCTTGCCGGTGCATATTGTCTATAATAAGAATCAGGCATAAACATAGCATCTTCCATCCAGGCACCGATCCAGTAAGAACTTGTATCGACCCAACCAGATGAATCCTGCATTGTTATACCCTGCAATGCAGTTGAAACCCAGAGTTCGTAATTACCGAATTCGTCGGTACGCGTCCGGTTATTATAGCCACCCTGCATCCCAAGCCAGATATCGGTATTTATTTCCACATCCATTAACGGTGACCCGTCAGATGTTCTTACATTTCCGGTAAAACTGGCATCGAGACTGTAAAGCGTAAAATTGACCGGGTGATCACCATTTTCAAATACTTCCAGACCCTGTGACCATGTCAGCATATACTGTCCCATGATATCATCATCCTCTATGCTAACTTCCCACCAGCCCGGCATGGCCGGAATGGAAAATGATCCATCGGGCCCTGTCATAACTTCAACATCTCCATAAGGTCCCCAGGCCCCAATGTGAATACCGCCAATACCGGTAGCATTTTCGTCCTCAACTATACCATAAATGGTTTCTTTACCCAGGATTAACATAAAATCAACCGGCGCAATGTCACCGCCGATATATATATCAATCTCTGACGGATCCGAAAAATATCCCGGATAAAGCCCCCAGACATCGGCAATACCAACAACGTAATTACCACGATACATATCGGGAATTTCGATCCGGTAGTGACCAAATTCATCAGTCATGGTCAAAAAAGCGACTTCCGGTTCCCAATCATTGTACATTGTATCAGCAGACATCTTGGCTGCCCATACAACTATATTCGCAGCCGGGTTGTCCACAGATTTTACCGGTGCAGCCTCAATCGAAACAGTTCCTTCAATGCTGGTCTCTTCATCCGGCGCACCAACGTAAGCAACCCCGTTAAACATCTCCGTTTGGTATACATTCCATGCGTTGACATAAATGATACAGTTTTGCAGTCCAAAAAATGGCTCCGGACCATCATTAGCTATATTTCCGGTATTAATCGTCACCTGAAAAAGACCATCACCGGGCAGCGATTCGTCAAATTCGGCACCGTCCCATACTTTGATTGCATCTTCGCCATCCATATCCAATTTGATCAGAAAATCATCATAACCGAAGACACTGTCGCCATTATCTACCCAGAATTCAAGGATAACGGTATCACTGGAAAACAACTGGAACACAAACGAAGCGCCGGCGATATATTCAATTGTATCCGGTACAAAGGGTAATAAAGCCAATGTGTCCAGAAATTCAACAAAATTTGCAGATTTAGGGACAAATTTCGACTGGCTTGTCTGAACCGGCTGAAAACCACCCACATCTTTTAAAACCTGAAGCTTAGATTGAACTTTATGGGCGGCTGTAGACCGATGAGTTTTGCCCATCTGGTTCCGCATTGCTTCTTCACGGTCATTTTTAATCTGTTCACGATTCTGAACCTGCGCTTTTACCTGAAGCTGTTCGGGTTGGCTCAGTTTCGACATTTCACGACTCCACTGTACTCGCTTAATCGCCTGATTGGAATTCTCCGCCCAAACAAACGAAACAAGCAGCATCATTACCATAAAAATTGTCGCTAACTTTTTCATAGTTACCTCCTGGTTTGTTTTTTTCTTTTTAATTTGGTTCTTGAGCATATTTGAATTGAATTACGTCTCAATATACACTTTGGCATCTATATTTTCAACTCATCAACAATAATTTTTTTTGTATTTATATATCTATCTGGGATTTGTTTGCTCATATACATCTCAAACTTATTCAATATTTAATAAATGGGCTGTGATTTCTAACACAGTGAGGGCTCGTTGGTTTTTAATTTGTGATCTGGGTTACGGAATACAGGCATTATAATCATCTCGTCTTTATCAGCGTCGGATTTCTGAATTAACCCAAAGCGACATCCAAAAGCATCATCACGGCGAAACCAAGCATGGCGCCGGTTGTGGCAATATCACTGTTGGATTCCAACTGAGATTCCGGGATCAATTCTTCAACAACCACAAATATCATCGCACCGGCAGCAAAGGACAACGCATAGGGTAAAATCGGCTTCATTAATAATACCGCCGCAGCGCCAATGACACCGGCTATCGGTTCAACAATCCCTGATAATTGTCCGTACCAGAAGCTCTTAAATCGGGACAGTCCTTCTCTCCGCAAGGGTACCGAAACTGCTGTACCTTCGGGGAAATTCTGTATACCAATACCTATTGCCAGCGCTACCGCCCCGGCCAGTGTCGCCGAGGGAAGATTCGCACCCAGAGCACCAAACGCCACACCAACGGCCAAACCTTCGGGAAAATTGTGTAAAGTAATCGCTAAGACCAACAGGATACTGCGTTGCCATTGGGTTTTGATCCCTTCGACCTCTTCATCGGGAAAGCCAATGTGTAAATGTGGCAGCAACATATCTACAACTCTTAAAAACGCACCACCCATTAAAAAACCGACAACCGCCGGAAGCCAGGCAATCCCGCCGGACTGCTCGGTCATCTCGATTGCCGGGGCCAGTAACGACCAGAAACTGGCCGCTATCATAATCCCGGCGGCAAATCCCAGCATACCGTCAAGCACACGTCGATTAATCGTTTTAAATACAAAAACAACCGCCGCGCCGGCAGCCGTCATACCCCAGGTAAAACAGGTCGCTAATAACGCTTGCATGACCGGATGCAATGCTTTAAACCATTCTATCATACGTTTCCTTTTTCCCTATTTTCGCATGGCTTTATATCTGTTAATCAGTCCATTTATCGATGAATCATGGGTGTTTACATCTGCATCTGATTCGAGTTCCTGTAAAATTTTCTTCGCCAGTTGCTTCCCAAGTTCGACCCCCCATTGATCAAAGCTGAATATATTCCAGATCACTCCCTGAACAAATATTTTATGCTCGTACATGGCAATCAATGCTCCCAATACTCGGGGTGTCAATTTCTTATAAAGCATTGAAGTGCTTGGTTTGTTACCGAGAAAAACCTTGACGGGTAATAACTGCCTGATTTTTTCTTCAGAAATTCCATCGGCGGACAACTCGGCCCGAACCTCGTTCTCCGTCTTTCCATTCATTAACGCTTCAGTCTGGGCAAAGAAATTGGCCAGTAATTTCAGGTGATGGTCACCAATATCATTATGGGATTCGGCGGCAGCCAAAAAATCACAAGGAATCATTTGCGTCCCCTGGTGAATCAATTGGTAAAAGGCGTGTTGTCCGTTCGTTCCGGGTTCACCCCAGATAATCGGCCCGGTCTGATAGTCCACCGGCTTACCGTTTCGATCAATATACTTCCCATTGCTTTCCATATCGGCTTGTTGCAGATACGCCGGAAAACGATGGAGATATTGATCATAGGGCAGAATCGCCCAGGATGCTGCCTCAAAAAAATTCCTGTACCAGATTCCCAAAAGCCCTAAAATTACCGGAATATTTCCCCTGAAATCGCTCTGGGTAAAGTGCTTATCCATGGCATGTGCGCCATCCAGTAACTCACTGAAGCGATCAAAGCCGATTGAGCAGGCGATCGACAGTCCGACGGCAGACCAGAGTGAATAGCGCCCACCAACCCAATCCCAGAACCGAAACATATTATCGCTGTTAATGCCAAAGCGGGTAACAGCGAGTGTATTGGTAGAGACAGCAACGAAATGCCGGGCAACGGCTTTTTCATCTTTAATCTGTTTCAATAACCAGTCTTTGGCGCTCTGGGCGTTGGTCATCGTTTCCTGAGTTGTAAATGTTTTAGAAACAATGATAAACAGCGTCGTCTCAGGCTTTAAAACTTTCAGTGTTTCGGCTAAATGCGTCCCGTCCACATTGGATACAAAATGAACGGAAATATTCTCATCGGCATAGGGTTTCAACGCCTCGGTCACCATCACCGGACCCAAATCTGATCCGCCGATTCCAATGTTGACGATATCCGTAATCCGTTTATGAGTATACCCTTTCCAATTACCACTTCGAATATTTTCGGAAAAAGATTTCATTTGTTGCAGAACACTGTTCACTTCCGGCATCACATTTTTGCCATTAACAAGCACCGGATAATCAGACCGGTTCCGCAATGCCGTATGCAGTACCGCTCGGTCTTCAGTCTGGTTGATATGTTCACCGGCAAACATTTTATTGATAGCATCTTTCAGCTGTGTTTCTTCGGCCAGCTGTATTAACAGGCAAAGGGTATCATCAGAAATAATATGTTTGGAATAATCGACCAGAATATCTTCAAACTGGACGGAGTATCGGTTAAATCGTTCGGGGTCTACTGTAAATAGTTCTTTCATTTGCACTTTTTGCATCCGGCGATAATGGCGTTCCAGCAGTTTCCATGCTTTTGTTTTCCGTGGATTGATTTTATCTAACATACCTTGCTCCCGTTATCATTCCCTGTTATTGAAATCCCTTAAGCTTGTCGTTGGCTCCTGGTATCTGCGGTAAAAAACCGTCAATGTTGTATAATTGAAAATCCGGTTGATGATCGGAATTCGTGTCAGCCGGAAAACCAGTATGGAATACAGAAACCATACACCCAGATAATAGATATAATGGACAAACCTGAATAATGATGAATCTCTGCATTGAAAATCTATTCCCAGATGAGTTTCGATGAATTTCAATATAATAAAAAACGTCGCGAATGAACTTAAGTGAAAGATAAAATATGCCGCCGGCTGATGAATTTCAATAGCCTTTTCCGGACAGAAGGCCATGCATCGCATACAACTTTCACATTTGAATGTCCAGAAAGGATATTTTTGTTTTTTCCCGCTCATTAAGATTGCTGCATTGGGACAATAATCCGCACAAAGTCCACAGCCATTGCAACGATGATTGACGAAAAACAGCTTCGCCAGACCCTCTTTGCCATAAATCATATATCCAATGCTGATCGGTAAAAGCAGGAGCCCAAGGATGAGCTCAACACCATTCAAAATCGAGAACCAGCCGCGTTTGCCTGACAATATTTTTATTATAAATTGCTCACTCGGAATTTGGGCTTTTTTGATAATTCTCTGAATATTGGCCTGCTTTTGACCTGAATGCAAGGCCATCCAGTTTGAGGGCATATTGATGCTTTGCACACCGCGGATCCGGTATCCTTTCAGCGCCAGAATTAATGATATAATGAATGTTGATGAAGCACTCAGACCGGGGATAAAATATTTCCCAAACTGCAAACGGCCTTGTGTCGCAACAACTGCTGCATGGGTTTTTCTGACACGCGACAACCGGAAAGTAAACTTCATCACGCTCCAGGGAGCGGTAAAACCATGGGTCGGCATAAAAATGCAAACCAGGTTTTCTTCAGAATCTGCAATCTCTTGCTCTTGAAAATGTTTGTCAATGAGTTGACGCTGTGTTTTTATCCCCTGACTCTCGGCGATCTGCTGCATCCAGCCGGAAACTTTCAGGGAATTCCCGGTTCCACTGGAAACATAAAATGAAGCTGTTTGATAGTGACTATTCATGGTCATTAATAAAAAGAAATTTACACGTTCTTGAGCGAAACACGAAATGAAAGATTTACTCCTTTTCAATCCTAGGAAAAATTATGTATATTTTCTATCAATAAATAGGGGGGATAATTTGAGCACTTACAAAGTTTATATTTATGCATGTACCGATTATAATCCGGACAAAATCAGTGGCCTTGTATCAAAAACAATCGACTCAATCCAATTGGTCAAACCGATTCATGGTAACATTGTCATAAAACCGAATCTGGTGATGGCGCATCCCAAAGTGGCAACCGAGTCATACACCCGCAGTGAAGTTGTCGAAGGAATTATCCGGACAATTCTGAAAAACGGTTCCGATGTGAACCGCATTGATATTGTCGAAAAATCAGGTCTCGGTATCACGACGTCGACGGCATTTCGGCATGCTGGATACCGAAAATTGAAAAGAAAATACGGGGTTGGCTTGATCGCAATGGAAGAAAGCCGCCAGGTTCGGATGGGTTTGGACAACGGGAAAATCCATAAAAGTATTCGCATTGCCCGGGCAGTCGCTGACCGTGATTTCCTGATTTTTGCACCGAAACTTAAAACAAATGTGCTGTCCAACGCCTATTCCGGCGCCCTGAAACTGAATATCGGCTCTATCGACAGTAAAGAACGCATGTATCATCATAACATGGACCTCCATAAAAAAATGATCGATATTCTGGAAGTAAGCAACCCCGATCTGATCGTTACCGACGGAATCCGCTTTGCTTTCGGTGGAAACCAGATGACCCAGCACGGAATGGATCTTGGTGTATTAGTGATATCTACCAATGCCGTCGCACATGATATGGTTTGCGCTAAAATGTTGAATCTCGATCCCTTTAAAATTGATCATATCCTGGAGGCTATTGAGCGCGGTTATGGTCCTACCTCTTTCGACGACATTGAAATCGCCGGAGATTTACCAATCGAAAGGGTTCAACAAAAAACAGCGGGGCTGGATTACGGTTTTTATCCCGTTGATGAGTTCAAATGCAATTTCAAGATCATCAGCGGAACACCTTACTGCACCGGCGGCTGCCAGGGAATTACCCTGGATTGGCTGCATATGGTCAAGGACAGAAAACCGAAAACTTTAAAACGCTTCCCGAAACTGACGGCTCTCGTTGGGAAAGTCACCAAAAAAATCGAGGATAAAACAGTTCTGTTGATCGGTGATTGCGCCCAGGCCTCGCCAAATATCCATGCAAAACGAATAGTCCGCATCAAAGGCTGTCCGCCCACTCACAAACGCATCGTCTGGGATATGATGGTCAAATTCTTTCTGCTGGCGCCACTGGTTCGGCCGTCTCTAATCTGGGACGGATTCGGGCTTTATCCCATGAAGAAAATCAAAGGTTGGTTGGTCAATTTGAAATTCAAACCGCCACAGAATATCTGATGCCTGAACTGCCCGAAGTGCAAACTGTTGTCAACGATCTCATTCATGCCGGTTTGATTGGAAAAACAATTTGCAGTGCTGATGTTCTCTGGAATAAAACCATTGGTACTCAATCACCCGGAGATTTTGTTGAAAAGATAAGCGGACAGAAAATTCAGAATATCCGACGCCGGGCAAAGTATATCATTTTCGATTTTGAAAGTGGAATGCATCTGCTAATTCATTTACGCATGAGCGGCCGCTTGTATATCTCTCCGGCTTCTGGTAAGCGGAATAAACATGAACACGTAATCCTGCATTTGAGTGATAACCATGATCTGCGCTTTCACGATACCCGCAAATTCGGGCGCATGATTTTAACTGAAAATCCTGACTCGGTACTCCGAAAACTTGGCCCGGAACCCTTAAGCGACGATTTTACAACAGAACAATTTAAGACATTGCTGAAATCCAAAAATCGCCGGCTGAAACCGTTACTTTTAGACCAGAGTTTCATCGCCGGTCTGGGTAACATTTATGCGGATGAAGCGCTCTGGGAAGCCCGGCTGCATCCGCAAACAGTTGCTTCGGAATTATCATCCCGAAAAGCAGTAGATCTTTACCGAGCAATCCGAAAAGTCCTTCAGAAGGGCATCGATAATCAGGGAACTTCCCTGGGAAGCGGCAAATCCAATTTCGTTTCCGCTGAACGTCAACAGGGTAATAATGCGAAAAACCTGATGGTCTTCCGCCGGATAGATCAGGCCTGTTCGTGTTGTGGCAGCAAAATCAAACGAATCATCGTCGGACAACGCAGCACTCATATTTGCCCGAAATGTCAGAAAAACAAAATCTATTAAGATCGAATCGCTTTTTAACATTTATTCCGACTGTCGGGATGGGGCTGGTAGACTAAAATTGGATCGTCACTATGGATTCTCCTTGTAATTAACCTTTGAAATTTATGGATTCTGCTGGTTATTGACGTACTTTTTTATCCGGTCGCGGTCTTCGTTCTCTTTATCTCCTTTATAATAAAAGAAAATTCTAAAAGTTCCTATCCCCGCAGCAAGCTGCGGGGTATTCTTTAAAATTTTCAACGTTTAATATCACCAGAGAATAATGAAATTTATACGCTTTTTAAAGCCCTGAGCCCGATTTTTTTTAATAATACCGAAGCAGGTTATATTCAAAGTAAAATTATTGTCATTTGCGGCTAAATCCATTTAATAGAATTTCTTTTAATCCAGGAATAATAATAAATTGACGTATGATTCCATCGATAAATACTTTCAACAAAATAGATTCCCATATTTACTTCAAATTCTTAAGAAACCGGCCACTATTCACAGAAGGACACCGTAATGCAGATTGAAGTAATTATTCTGATACTTGAAGCAATAACTGTGTACTTTCTGGTTCTTTGGGTACACTCACTGCGGAGCCGGTTTGGGCTGGCCCATTTTTATGCACTCATTGGCGGTATAACAGCTGTAATGTCCTGGATAACCGACGCCGGTGTGAAAGTTGAAATTGCCGGAATAACCTTTATGGTCGGCTCAACCGTATTTTATACCGCTCTTTTGCTGGGCGTTTTTATCATCTATGTATTTGACGGTCCCCGGGCAACCCGCATCGCCATTTCAACGATCGCTGGTGTATCCATTCTGGTACCGCTTATCGCGATGGTTCTTCACCTTCAGATGAAAATTTCGAACTATCCGTCACTGGGATTTATTCCGATTCCAAGTTTCCGAATCAATACAGCTTCCGTAATAACAACCGTAGCGGATATGATTTTTCTGGCAGTCGCCTGGGAATTCTTCGGGAAAAAACGACTTGGCATACAGCTCTGGCTGAGGGCTTTTCTGACACTGTTAGGAGTTATGTGGCTGGATGTTATCCTCTTTGCAAGTGGTGCATTCCTGGGTACTCCTGAATACCTGAATATCATGCAGGGAACATTGATCAGCAGACTGTTTATATCAGTATTCGCCTTTCCTTTTCTGTTCCTCTACCTTAATTGGCAAAATAAAAAGACTGGTATGACATTTGAAAACCGCCCGGTGCTCTCGATTCTCCGTGAGGTGGCCGAAATCCGCGCCGAGTTGACCCTCGCTCAACAGGAGATCGAATATCGCAAGAAGATAGAACGGGAAAAAGAAATTCTGATTCGAAATCTGGAAAAATCAATCTCAGAAATAAAAACACTGCGGGGCCTTCTGCCAATCTGTGCCAGCTGTAAAAAAATCCGCGATGATGCCGGCTTCTGGCAGCAAATTGAGAAATATATCCAGGATAACTCCGAAGCTGTTTTTACCCACGGGATTTGCCCGGATTGTGGTGAAAAACTGTACCCGGATATTTGGCGAAAGAAAAACGAACAAAAACCTTAAATTCCGGTGTATATTTTCCGTGTAAATTAGTGTTCCTTTTTCACATATTGCTCTGAATTAACCAAAATAACAGTAACCATATATTCTCACTTTTCTAATGAATATCAGTTGGTAAAATTAACATTGTTAATTATATTATCGACGTTAATTCAAAAGGATTATTATTATGAAAAACAAAGAGATTCAAGAAGAACGGATGCGGGGTTACTTTATCGACGCCACAAAAGAACTCCTCAAAGGCGAAGGGTTAAAAAGCATCAGTGTCCGTAATATCGCCGATCGTGCCGGGTACTCCTATGCCACATTGTATAACTATTTTAAAGACATAAAAGACCTGGTCTTCGAGTGCGTAAAAGACTTTCAGGATGAATGCACAGACTATATCCAAAGCGAGACGGCACAATCGTCACGGGGAATTGCAAAAATTGAAGCCATTACGGAAACGTATCTGAAATATTTTGTCCAGTATCCGGGAATTTTCGAATTGTTTTTCCTCGAATGTTTATTCGACCTTTCCGAAAAACAGACAACCGTGGAAATGATCAATAGTTTTCTGGATCGCTTATGTTCCAACGAATGGAACTACTGTATTCAGGAGAATTTAATAACCATCGAAGAATCAGAAACCAAAAAATCAGCACTCCAAATAACAACCGCCGGATTGCTTCTTTTTTATCTGAATCGAAGACATCCGGATAGCTATATGGAATTTTTAACACTGGCCAGAAAACAGGTGCGTCGTATTTTAATGTAATCCATTCGATTTATCGTCTGATTCCCAATCGTTGATATTGAGGGCCTGTCAGGAGAATAGAAATGAACATAGTTGCCATAAACGGTAGTCCAAAAAGTAAAAACAGTAATACCCATTTGATGATCGAGGCAATGCTGTCCGCAGAACAGGAAAAATCCAAATCTTTGTTGGGAAAAAGTATTATCGAATTTTAACCCAAGTTTAACACAGAACAGGAAAAAGTGTTTAATATTTTAATATCTAAACTCGTAACATATTGTTATTATTGAATTGGGGTTTTGCAAGTGTGAATGTAGTGACCATACATAT
>JAHJGX010000195.1 GCA_018824205.1 bacterium | reverse complement strand
CCATGGAGTTTCAATACGGATATCTTCGAATTCAACCTTGGAGGCAGAGAACCGCTCACTTCTTTCCTGCTGCCGGGGATCGGATTGACATTACCGGGAAATTTTTACTTCTTTTTTAATTTTTACGGAATGATTTCCGATGATTACACAAGAGCCACTGCGGACCAGTTATCCAGTCCGATAACTCCCCGCGTGAACCTGTTCGGAAAAGAACTCTTTAATTCGACAACTTTTTCCCCGCGTCAGAACAATAATTGGGTCGGTTTGTACAAATTGACCTGGAAAATTGATAAAACACACAAATTGATATATTCCTACAACCGGTCTCTGGTGGTCAATCAAAATACCCAGTCATTGCAGACAAATCTGGAATATGTGGAACCGGGACCCGGATTTCCTTACAATTATTCAAAAAATCTGAATCTGTTCAATACCTATACCCACAACAATGAAATCGCTTCTATCACCTGGTCGCATACAATTAACAAACGCACCTTCTACGAATTAAAATGCAGCCGGTACTGGGCTCATCTACGTTCTGATTGGGAGGGGAAACCCTGGACCGATCAAATGTTTCCGACGGATGTGTCCCGCATCCCGGTCGAATATTATACTCCCTATGATACTACAAAAGTCCGGGTCATTCCCGGAGACGGCTTTTACGATTATGGCAATGATGACACCTGGCATGATCATTATGTGGAGTGGTATCTATTTAAAGGTGACATTACCAGCCGCATTGGTGACATCCATTCTTTCAAAGCCGGTTTTGAATCATCTTTTCAGGAAATGCAACTGATCGATATCATCGATCCCTGGATGGAAGGTGGTTTTGGTTCCAGCCAGGATATCTATCGGGTATACCCGGCTGATGGGGCCGTATATGTTCAGGATGATATCAAATTTGAAGGATTCTATCTTAATCTGGGTTTACGCCTGGATTACTGGTTTCCCGGGAAGTATGTTGATGATGCGATTAAAGACCCGAACAATATTTTAACCGATGCCATGCGCCAGCAATATGATGATGAAACCTATTCCTTAGGTGATCGTCACTTCAAGATGCGGTTGATGCCGCGACTGGGAGTATCTCATCCAATTTCTGATAATCAAATGCTGTTTTTTAATTACGGTCATTTTTCAAAACGTCCAAAGCCTCAGTTTGTTTATGCCAAACTGGGCGGTGTCAGTTCCAAATCCTCTTATCAGAAATTCGGTAATCCCAATTTAAATCCGGAAACATCGGTCATTTATGAGCTTGGGATCCGGCATAAATTTACGGAAAACGACGTCATCAGCGTCACCGGCTACTATAAAGACATTTTCGATTATGTTCAGACAACCACCATCAGCGGTATTCCGCGCGTTGGATCAGCGGTTTTTTATATCAACCTGGACTACGCCCGTTCAAGAGGTATTGAAGCCGAATATAAAACCCGCATCGGGAAATATTTCTCCGGCAGTCTGAATGGTTCCTATTCCATTGCCACTACCAAATCATCCTCTCCTGATGTCGGTATGCTGGTGGCTCAGGGCAGCATTGCGGAGCAGCCTATTAAAGAGACTTTTGCCGTCTGGGATCGCCCCTGGCAGATTTCGGTCAATGCCAATTTACGCTTGCCAAAGGATACCGGTCCATCGTTGCTGGGTATGAAATTATTCAGCAACTGGAATATCAATCTACGCTTGTTTGCTCAGGCAGGGAAACGGTATACACCGACCGAATTTGTTTACTACAGCCCGCAGAATGGCCGCCCGATTTATACTTATGTTCAGGATCAGACATTATCCTATAGTAAAATCGCGACACCCTGGAAGTGGGCTGATCTGAGCATCAAGAAATTTTATGATTTAAAGCATTTCAAATATGTTTTTTCTGTCGAGATACTCAACCTGTTTAATGATAAAAATGCGAATATTATCAATCCGGTGACGGGAAAAGCCTATGAATACGGGGATCCGACTCCCAGCATCTGGAATGATCCGCTTTACCCGGATCTGACCTATCCTGTATCCGCTCCGTATCCCACTAATCCGGCACGGTACAGGGTGCCGCGCAACATTCGCTTTGGAATCTCCCTGGAGTTTTGATCAGTCTCATGAGGACACACCTGAAAAAAATAGTACTAATCTTAGCGATGTTCACAACACTCCAGCCATCGTATGCACAGCTGTTTCCGAACCTTGGTGGACAGAGAGTAGGCACATCTACGGCTCAGTTTTTAAAGATTGGCATTGGAGCAAGAGCGCTGGGGATGGGAGAATCCTATGTTGCGATTGCCAATGATGCCGAAGCATTATACTGGAATCCGGCCGGAATATCTCAGTTTGAAACCCACGATTTCTTCTTTGCGCACATCGACTGGTTTATCGATATAAAAATAGATTATGCCGGAGCTGTTTTTCATCTGAATCCCACCAATTCAATCGGAATATTTTTCAGTGCATTGAATACCGGTGATATGATGGAAACAACAGAATTTCAGCCTTTCGGAACCGGCCGATACTTCAATTATGGCGATCTGCTTGCCGGAATCACCTACGCCCGTAACATGACCGATAAATTCAGTTTTGGTATTACCACAAAATATTTTCAGGAAACCCTGGCGGAACTCACCATGTCATCCGTTCTGTTTGATCTCGGAACGTACTATAAAACAGGTTGGAAAACAACCCGGTTTGCTGTTTCCGTTACTAATTTCGGACCGGAAATTGCGCCTTCCGGACACTTTTATTATAAAAACCTGAACAATGAACAAATAAAAGTCAGCAAATTTCAGAAATTCACGCCGCCTATCATATTCCGGATTGGCGTTGCCGCTGATCCGATTCAACTGTCTGCTCATAAACTCACTACTTCCATCCAACTAAATCATCCGAATGATAATACTGAAAATCTGAATATCGGGATCGAATACTGGTGGAACAATTTGCTGGCGGTGCGTACCGGATATATAACCGGTCGTATGGAGCGTGATATTTCCTTTGGTATTGGCTTGAATGTACCGGTCTTCGGAAGTCGTTTCCGGTTTGATTATTCATCTTCTGATTTTGGCAGGCTCGGCTATGTGAATCAATTCGCAATGCATCTGCTTTTTTAACAGGTAATCACAATGAAGAAAACCATAATTATATTACTTTTTAGTCTCTTGTATATGACCTGTTCCAGTGATAAATATCCATTACCATCCATTCCGGATATTGACGACCGTTACGCCAATATCGGCAAACAGGTATATAACTTGATCTACCCGATCCTGGATGCCGAAAGCGGATATGCATTCAACCATCCTTCAGATATTTATTTTGGCGTCGATAATTTTGTATATGTCTGCGATACGGATAACAATCGGATTGTCATGCTGGATGCCGGTGGCGGTTTACAAGGCATTTCACAGTACATCGATCATCCTGAAGCAATTTCTCAGGATGACAGCCTGAATCTGTTGATCGTGAATAAGACCAATAAAGTTTATAAAATCAATCTCTTGAAATACAATCATTTTATCGCAGATGCTCCGATTGAACTGGTTTATCAGCAGACCAGTAAGCCGACACGTCAGTTTACCGGTATCTCAGTACATAACGGATTCGAATACTATGTGACGGTTATTGATGTTGCCGACAGTAATACGAACTATCTGGAATTTAGTTTTATCTACGATTTTTATCGTGATAAAAAAGACCAGTACATCCATAAATTAAAAGGAACAATTCCGCTTTATATGAATGGCACCGGCCTTTTTTCCGCGATTATTCCAACATCAGTGCTGTCCATCCGGGAAATGTACCAGGACATCTCAGGGACTAAAGAGGATTCCCGCGCTTTCTATTTCACCCAATCCGGCAAGACCAGTCTGCTTTTTAACAGTTTTAAAGTCCAGTATATCTCCACGGTACTTTTTGAAGGGCAGGAAGTTCTCGTACCTTATACCGGATTTCTGGGTACTCATATTTATTCCCCGGAATATTTCTGGAATCCTGAGGATATCGCTATTGACCGTCAGGGTTTCATATTTGTCGTCGACGCAGGGATGGATTCGCCGCCATCGGATTTAACTCTTTATAATCCCGGTTTTTTCCGTTTTTCCAGTTCCGGAACCCTGTTGCAAACCGTTGTCGGGTTTGGAACGGAACCGAAAAAATTCAACAATCCAAAAGGAATTGCCGTATCGCCATTTCTTGATGATCAGATGGTCTATATCGCTGATACGGGTAATAACCGGATAATGTTGTTTCGTCTATCAACAAATTAATTTGATTCTTAATAATATCTATCCTCTGAACAAACAATATTTGTATCCTTTTCTATGATAAAATATCTAAAGTTTAAATAGCTTAAATCATTTGTTATTTTAGATGGAATAACCTAATTTTCTTCGCTAATTGATTAAAGGAAAGGGTATCCCATGAAACGTTTTTTACCAATTATCGTCACGTCGATTTTAGTCGGCCAATTCCTTTTTGCCGGCGATTTGTTCTTTAGCGAATACATCGAAGGATCAAGTAATAATAAAGCTCTGGAAATCTATAATCCCACCGGTGCGGCCGTCGATCTAAGCCATTATACTGTTAAACAGGCGAATGGTGGCTCTGGATGGGGTAGCGTTACGATTGATAATGTTTTATATTCGCCGGATAAACGCTATATATTACCGCTTAGTGGGGCATTAAATGCTGGAGACGTTTATGTAATATATCATCTTAGTGCTGCATCATCTATTACTAGTGTTGGCGATACCGGTTTTGTTTATTCAAGCGATACAACAAAATACGGGAGTAACGTTCCAAGTTTCAACGGTGATGATGCTTTGGGACTTTTTAAAGATGGTGTTCTAATTGATGTAATTGGAGTTCCGACGACAGATCCCGGTACTGGCTGGGCAGTTGCAGGAACAAGCCTAGGAACTCTCGACCATACAATTGTTCGCAAATCTACAATACAGCAAGGAAATACTGACTGGACTGCATCGGCCGGTACTTCGGCAGATGATTCCGAGTGGATTGTATATGCAAAGGACACATTCACCTATTTAGGTTCACACGTTTGTGAGGGCGGAGCGAATGTTGTCCCTGTGGCCTCGGCCGGAATAGATCGAGTAGAACGCTTCGATGCGACCGTGACATTGGACGGCTCGGCCAGTAATGACCCGGACGGCTCGATTGTCAGCTATGCCTGGGCACAGGTTTCCGGGACGTCCGTGACTTTATCGGCGACCAATCTGGCCACAGTAACATTCACATCACCATCCAGTGTGGCCGAATTGAAATTTGAACTGACGGTGACCGATGACAGCAGCGCCGTAGTAAAAGATTATGTCACGATCTATGTTAATCCCAGCCCGATAATCATCAGCGAATACGTGGAAGGTTCATCGAATAATAAATACCTCGAATTATATAATGCCGCGGATGCTTCAATTAACCTTACGGATGAAGGCTACTCAATTAAGAAAGCGACGAATGGATCAGGTGCCTTTGATACCGATAACGAGTTTACTGATTGGGGTGATAATAATATACTTCAAAGCGGACAGACAATAGTTCTTGCACACGTGAGCCATGTAATTTATACCAACCCCGATATTGTCGTTGAAGGGACCTATTCAGTAATGAGCTTCAATGGCAACGACGCAGTTGGATTATTTCGTGACGGTTGGCTGGTAGATGTTATCGGTGATCCGAATAATACAGCTGATATTATTAAGGACATGACACTCCGTCGTAAGAATACATCCCTTTTCGGTAATTCAACTTATTCAGTGGGTGAGTGGGAAGAGTTTGGACAGGACAATATCGAAAACCTGGGCATTCACTCTACGAATCCTTATGCCCCGGCGATTTCCAATGTGACACTGGCATCGGATTTCATCACCAGCGCCATGGAGATTGAACTTTCTGCAGAAATTGTAGCGGCCGAGGGCAAAGAAATATCAGTTGCATTGATCAAATACGGTACCGGAGGTTCTTTTCCTAATGAGCGGGAAATGTGGCTGGACAACAGCAATACCTGGATGGGAGTCATCCCGGCCCAGGCTGCTTACACTGAATTAGATTATAAAATCGTAGCAACTGATAATGAAAGCAACAGCGGGGAATCAACTGCGTCCTCAATTCTGATTGCCGATGCAACAATGACCAATATAGCCGACATCCGGGCAAATAGAAATACTTATATTGGCAATATGGTCACGGTGCAGGGAATCGTCACAATCGGGACCAATGTTATTGACAGTCGAATGACTAAAGCGTATTTACAAGACGCTTCCGGCAAAGGCATTAACCTTTTTGATTACAGTCTGATTTCAGGCATCGACCGGGGTGATGAACTGCATATGGTCGGAACAGTAACCGAATATAATTCAGTGCTTGAATTGACGGAATTCAGTTTTGAAACAGTCTCCACCGGGAATAATCTGCCGGAAGTACAGACCATCAGCATTGCCGAGGCAAATAGCCTGGAATATGAAGGCACACTGGTCAAATTCAACGGTGTTATTAAAGATACATCGGTTGCCGGCGGCGGCGTCAGTGTTTATGTTAAACAGGGTGATGATTCAACGACTGTTCGCATCTGGGAATCCACAGGCATTGACTTCGCGTCTATCAATATTGGTTCATCCTACTGGTTCCAGGGTGTCGTCAATCCCTACTACAGCGATTTTCAGCTGCTGGTTGCTTATCAGGAAGATATCTGGGGCGCTACAGCAGTTGATGATCAGATCGCCGTTGCGATGAAATTTGATCTGCAACCGGCGTATCCCAATCCCTTTAATCCATCTACAACGATTAGCTGGAATCTGGATCGTGCCGGCGACTATGAACTGGCAGCATACAATATGCTCGGTCAAAAAGTGGACGTCATCAGCAAGAGTTTCGGGCCTGCCGGCGCTTACACCATCAATTGGAATGCAAGACAGTTACCGTCGGGCGTTTATTTTATCCAATTGGACGCTCAGGATCGACATATTACCCAAAAAGTATTATTAATAAAGTAAGTTATGAAAAAAAAACATCTAGCAATTGCCTGGCTGATATTGATGACTGTGCTGTTCGGCAGTGCGGACCATTTGCTGATTTCGGAAATTGTCCTGCAGCCCAGCACCAGCGAATATTTTGTCATCTATAATCCCACGGATAATTTCATTGATTTGACGGATTATTACATCACCGATGCGACCGATCCCGCAAATCAACTGTATTATTACAATCTTCCCACAGCCGCAAACTACCGGAGCACCTCATCAACGGATTTTACAGCGCGGTTTCCTGCGGGCAGCAGCGTCAATGCAAAATCCTCTCTGGTGATCTGTATTCCTGCAAAAGCCAGTTTCACAGGCACCCATGTCGTGACGCCGGATTTATCCCTCAAGGAGGATTTTCTGCCTGCAATCGATGGACAAAGCACCATCGGTACTGCGCCCTATTACCTTGACAACACAGCGGAAACATTGGTTCTGTTTAAATGGGACGGTTCGGCCAATACTGTTCAGGATGTGGATTACATGCTCTGGGGCAGCAATGCCTACGCCATTGACAAATCCGGCATCGCCACTTATCTAAATGATACAGCGGTAGCAGATCAGAAGTTTGCGCCGATTCATGTGGACGGACAAAAACTGAAACGGGTTGCTGAAGAGGGCAGTGAGACTCAATCCGGCGGCAACGGCATCACCGGCCATAATGAGACCAGTGAAAATCTCGATGAAACCTGGTCAGTTGTTTCAATTTCCAATACAAAGCCGAAAATCTCAGGTTTAGCGATCAGCCCGGCGTCGCCTGTAATCGGTAATACGATCACAGTTTCAGCAACAGTGACCGATGACAGCCTGGTGACGGCAGTGAACCTTGTTTATATTTTTCAAAGCGTCCGGGCAACACAGGCAATGACCGAAGGTATCAATGATAAATATTCGGCAACGGTTGGCCCGTTCAATGCCGCGGCGACATTGGATTATTATATCATTGCTGAAGATGCGACCGGCCTGGAGGATTCCACACTGATCAATTCAGTTACGATCCAGGAGCCACCCGAGGTGCTTACGATTCGGACAATCCGGGATAACTGGAGTAGCTGGAACGGAGAGACCGTGACACTGAATGGCGTAATGTCCATCGGTTCCAATGTTCTGCGTACCGACCGGACTTCGGCGTATATGCAGGATATTTCAGGCTCCGGACTGAATCTGTTTGATTACAATATTACGGACCTGGCGCAAGGCGATTCCATTGAAATTACCGGTACACTGGAAGAATATCTGGGTGTTATTGAATTGACAGGGTGGGGAACAAGTTATTCTGTTATTGCGGATTCAATTCCTATCCCGTCTGTTCAGGAAATCCCGATTTCCGCATTAAATGATGCGCCGACTTATTGGGAAGGCAGCTATTTTCAGATAAACGGAACTGTTGCCGAGCGTGCAGATAATGTTGGTGGCGGTTCGAATATTATCATCGAAGATGTGACCGGCAGAACGACTGTGCGGCTTTGGAATTCAACAAATGTCTTATACAACAGTCTTGGGCAACTGGTGAATACATATCTCGATTCTCTGATACAAGTTGGTAATATGGTTTTTGTAAGAGGCGTTGGCAGTCTGTACAATGCAAGTCCACAGGTACTTCTCGGCTATACTTCAGACGTCGGACCCTATGAACCCGGCGAACCCGGCAATGAGCGGACAGTAATATCAACCGCACCATATCCGTTCGTTCCGCAATTGGGCGAAGTCATTAAATATACTTATGAATATCCGTCAAACAGCCGGGCTATTGTACGAGTCTATGATATGTCGGGACGATTCATAACGACGCTGGATGACAATTACTATGCGCTTTCCTGGACACAGGAAAATACCTGGGACGGCCGGAATGAGTTGAATCAGCAGGTGCCGCCGGGAACCTATCTGCTGCACCTGGAAACGACGAACCGAAACACCGGAAAAACAAAGGTCGATATAGCGCCGGTAGTGATAGGAGTGAAGTTCTGATGAAAAACAGACAATTATACATTTTAATGCTATTGGTTATTGCCGTAACATTTTCCGGATATGGTCAGGTCTTCACTCAGATCAATGATATTGCGGCACCCATTAGTGGTACCGGATCGTCAAATATGGCAACTGTCAGCAATGCTCTGGCCGCATTGGTGAATCCGGCCGGATTAGCCCGTGTCGAATCACTGGAACTGATGACCGGCTTTCATAAACCCTATGGCGTAGGCTATTTCAACAGTCAGATTGGCGTTGCCGCGATGCCGGTTGGCAAACTCGGCACAGTTTCTCTAGCGTATCAGGGAAGTTCGACCCAATATTCCGGAAATACGCTTGCTTCGGAATCGGCTTTCAGTATTTCTCATGCATTTTATCTGCAAAAGGATATAATTTCGACACTGTCAATCGGCTATACGGTTAATCTCTACCAGTTGGATTACGGACAGTCCGCCGGAACTTCCGGTGACGGCAGTGACGGAATGGATTTAGGAAGCGGATTTGGTTTTGGCCTTGATTTGGGAATTCTGGGCAGTTTGCATGAGCGTAGCTGGGTCGGACTTTTTGCGAAAAACGTGAACAGTCCCGAAATGGGCAGTGCGCTATCCAGTTCACGATTACCGCGCAGCCTGGCGATTGGATTTGGTTACGAGCCTTATTACGGTTTGACGACCAATTTTATGATATTCCAGGCCATCGGAAATCAGAAAACCCAATACCGCGCCGGATTGGAATACCGTGTTATGGACTGGCTGGTTCTGAGAACCGGCGTTAATACCGATCCCAATCGAATCGGCCTTGGATTTGGAATTGAAAAGTGGGGCGTTCTGATGGATTATGCCTTTATCAGCCACCCGGTGCTGCCGGAAACCCATCAATTCAGCATTGGTTATACATTTAAAAAACATGATTAACAGTATGATAAAAACAAATATCCGGTTAAAAGGGATTTTCTTCGTCCTGACGTTGATGCTTTGTGTTTTTGCCATGGCGCAAACCGGGAAAATCGATTTAAATACCGCGCCTGCTTCGGAAATTGCAATGCTGCCAATCAACGAACAGCAGCTGCTGGATATTATGGAATGGCGAGAGTTTATAGGACCTTTTGAGAGTATTTATGAACTTCGCAAGATCGAAAGTATTGACTACGCGACATTTCTGAATCTGAAGGAAATGACCATGTTGTCGCCGGTTTTTCTGGCCCAATCGCAGCAGCGTGTCGAAGACAATTATTACAAAGTCGAACAGTGGATTTCCGACGACGGCGCCAGTGAGAATTTTGTGAACAACTGGATCGATATGCTTTCCAATCCGGTGAACGTCAACAGTATCGGCTATTTTGAAATGCTGAATCTCGCCGGCTTATCCCCAATCGACGCGGTAGCGGTCGTCAAGCGGCAGCAGCAGGGGGAAATTAAAAATCGTACGGATTTGCGCAGCACCGAGGATTTATCCTATTACGGATTTTCAAATCTTGAGGATTTCATCCAGTATTCCGATGATGAGGTGGCGCGCTCGTTTGGCGGCAGTTTTTCCACAGTGATTAAGAATATCACTCTCAGTCAGACGCCCAGCGACGATGCCAGTTCATACTCCGATTTTATCCGGTTGGACCATCCGCTGGATGCCTACTACAAACTGCGTCTGCATTGGGGTACAAAGTACCGGCTCGAAAGTTCCTATCTGCGCAATATGGGCGAACCGACGATTTATAGAGAAATCACATTTGAGGAATTAAATCGAAATATTGAAAAGCATCCTAAATTAGATAATGCAATTGGAAAATATATCCCTAATGCATGGAATTATCCGCAGTTCAAGGCATTTTTCGAAGCCAACGAACTCAGCGATGGTATCGTGAAACTGAATAAAGTCATTGTTGGTGATTATATTGCCTCCTTCGGACAGGGTGTGACGTTTGAGGCGACTGATTTTTTCATGCCCCGGAAGACCGGGTATGCCTGGCGTAAGCGGCTGAACGGTATCAGCGGCAATGCCTCCCGCACGACTCAGTACAGCCTGCGCGGCGTCGCGGCGGAAGTGCAGGCCGGCAATCTTATCGGAACGGGTTTTATCTCGTACAATTCACGGGACGCGATCGTGAACAACGACAGTTCCTTTTCAACGCTGATAACGATGTATCCACGTCTGAATCATGGCTTATACGACAGCATTTCGATGCCGATAACCAATTCCGTCAAAGAATTGCTGCTGGGCGGCAATGTCAATTATTCGTTTGTGCCGGGGACTTACCTTGGTTTCACGATGTATCAAAGCATGTATGACCGGCCGCTGGATCTCCAGGTTAAAGAGAGTTTGCTGGCAGATTACTATGTTGGTAAATATTTAACCCAAATCGGTAATTCTGCTGATTCCGAGATTGCGTCCAGCTATGAATCATCTGAAGGTTCCGGTCTCTGGTCCAAAGTCAGAGCGGTGCGCAAAGTCGCCGGCCTGGAATTTATGACAGTCATTAAAAACATGACATTGCAGGGGGAATACGCGACTCTGGTAAAAAATTCGGATATGCTCAATATCTCCTCAAATCCCGGAGCACTCGTCCTCTCAGGATTCATGCAGTTTGATAATCTGAATTTTCTGGTGATTTACCGTGATTACGATCTGGATTTTGACAATCCTTATCAGCGTTCATTCAGCAATTATCAACGGTTTAAAGGAACGATTTACGAGGATGTATTTTACCTCAAAGATCCGGTACTTGGCTACCTGTACTCCGGGACAGCCCAGCCACAGGCAGAGCGGGGATTGTATTATTCGACCCGTTATCAGCTACACAGGTCATTAGTCATGACGGCTGAGCACGATATCTGGCGGCGGGTTGCCGATAATGCACAGTATAACCGGCTGGTGCTGAATGTGGAGTATCGCCCGGTTTTCAAATACCGTTTTCGGATTCGTCAGAAATGGCAGCACCGGGACAAGACCAATACGCTTTCACCGGTTTTTTACCAAGCAAATGAGACCCGGATGGAAGCTATAGTCCGGATGTCCAAATTTAACCAGATTCGGGTGCTGTATTCGGTGGGCTTTACCGAATTCACGCCGCGCTCAAGATTGGTGACCAATGCCGAAACCGGCGAAACATCCTTCGTGGGCAATGCCGGTTCACCCAGTGATGCCCTAGGCATGACCGTGACCCATAATGTCAACGAACGCCTGAAAATTATGGGTTCTCTGATGACTTACAAAGGCTTTCTGTGGAACTTTGAGGATACGGATTTCCGGATTTTCAATACCGATACCAGGGCGCTACACGGCTGGATTTCGGTCTTTTCACGTTTGTCCCGGGACTTCTCAGTCCGCTTTAAATACAGTTTCGATCTGCATGATCCAATGACCAATATCGTTGGGGCAGGGTATACTACTGGAACTCCTCAGAACCCGGTTATTTTGCCTCAAGAAGAGATTAATTATGAAAAATTCACGTCTGATTTCAGACTTCAATTCGATTATAGGTTTTAAATGAAACAGCGATTACTCATTTCAACAATTATTTTGATGATTTACTCACAGGGCTTCGGGCAGAGTTATTTCAGTCCGATGGTGGGCGATTTACCAGGTTCAGGTGAATCCAGGCAAATGGCACTGGGGTTTTCCGGTTGGGGTACTTCCGGCAGCGCTACAGCATTGGCAACAAATCCCGCACTTACCGGTATGAGCTCCCGAAAGGTTTCGGTTTTTATCGGAATAAATGGTTATTCGGTCAAGGAAAAACGTTCATTTCCGGTGCAGGATAGTTTCGGTGATTTTCTGGCAGATAACAGCTATGTAGTAAACAATAACTGGTTTCCCGAATTTCAGTTCGGCGTCAATTACCAATTGTTTTCCCGCTTGAGACTGGCATTGCTGTATCAGCAGAAATATCAACGGAATTTCATTTATGAAGAAGAAGTCCGTGGTTCGGTTTTCGGTCAGTACAATCGCGATCCCCTCGTGGGTTTTCATCGGATTCAAAACACTGGTTCCGATGCCGATATTTCAGCCGGTGCTTCAATAAAGTTATTCAAGGGAATTTGGCTGGGCGCCGGAATTACCTCAATTATTCCGGGGAATTATACTGAGAAATATGAGATTGAAGTCCGGCAGGAGAGTAATATCCTGGCTTCTGATACTACAGTATCATACACAACAGAGCCGGAAATATCATCACGGATTGTTCCTAATTTTGGTGTTATCGCTAAAGTATGCAAATATATAACACTATCAGCAGCCTATCGTTTTGCCTCGGAAACCGAGCAGGAAAAGGGTTTGATTTATCCACATTTTAATGAAGAAGAACTGCTGCCACAAAACACTGTTGACGGCACTAGCTTGGTTTCGAGTATGTCACGGGATTATCCCGGTGAATTGCGGCTGGGACTGGCTCTGCGGGCAAAGAATATTGTACCTACCCGGATATTTTTTGAATTTGTCAATCAGAACTGGGAAGATCTGGAATACCGGTTTACATCTACGAGTGATCTGAAGTCGACCGAAGTATTCAATTTCCGCAATATCTGGAAAATCAGTGTTGGTGTGGAACATGTGTTCTTTTCCGGAATTCCGTTCAGAGTGGGATTTTTCCATGATCCCAATCCCATCGATGCAGGAATGGACCGCAACTGGTTCAGCGCAGGCACAGGCTATCAGTGGGACAATCTGACCCTGGAAATCTCCGGGGCCTTTGCAAACACCGAATATCAATACGGTGATCTATTCATCCCGCTTACCAATGAAGA
Organism: bacterium; assembly: GCA_018824205.1. Classification (GTDB taxonomy): domain Bacteria; phylum Fidelibacterota; class UBA2242; order UBA2242; family UBA2242; genus B118-G9. Next base: position 22,734 of record JAHJGX010000195.1, on the reverse strand, counting down.
ACGGGTTGCTTACGATACAGTCCGCGAAGGATATCTGGTTGGCATGTTAATCCTGAAATATGATTTTTAATTTATGAAACCAACAATCTATATATCATTTTTTATTATCTCCTTACTGGTTCTACCTTCGTTACCAGCTATGGATTATCCTGACAATGAGTTTCTGAAAGTCGTGACTATTTTTACTAATGATGTACACGGCGGAATTGACAGGAGGGAAGCCAGTTTTATCAATCCCGATTTCCCGCCTGCTTTAGGCGGTGGCGCCGTGGCCGGTCGCTATATTCTTCAAAAACGTCGGGATGCCGAAGAAAAGGGCTGGGGTTTTCTGTTACTTGATGCGGGAGACTTCTACCAGGGAACACCCATGGGCACCAAATCTGAAGGCGAAGCGGTCATTGAGTACATGAATACCGTCGGATACGATGCGCTAACTGTCGGCAATCATGATTTTGATAATGGCTGGAAGAATCTGAAAAAATTATCGGAAATGGCTAAATTCCCGTTTTTAGGCTCCAATTTATACCGGCAATCCACCGGCGAACTGGCTGAGTTTGTGAAGCCATATATTGTAAAGGAAATTCAGGGAATAAAAATCGGAATCATCGGCGCCACGATTGCTTCAACACCAGGCATGAGTTTTCCGGAACATGTGGAAGATCTGGATTTTAAGACAGAGGAAGAGGGGCTGAAACGTTTTCTGCCGGAATTAAAAGCCCGGGGTGTCAACATGGTGATATTCCTGACCCACGCCTGGCTGGCATACAATCCTGAGGAAGGGTATAAGGAGATGCTGGCGAAATTGGAATCAGGGGAGACGGGTGACGATTACGGCTCCAGTGCTCAGGCCATCGCACACCGTGTGCCCGGAGTGGATGTTATGTTTTCAGGGCATCTGCACCGTGGATTTTACAAACCCTGGGAAGATCCGGTAAATCACACTCTGATTTTCCAGAATTACGCTAATGGCAGCAACCTTGGACATGTGAATTTCTATATTCACCGCAAGACCGGGACCCTGGCAGGCTATGATTTTGTATCAGACGACGGCGCAATCTTCACACTGTTTGAAGATGACTTTTTGCCCGATACCGCAATTGCCCGGCAAATTGATTTTTGGGTTCAAAAGGCCGAAGCCGGATTTGATGAGATAATCGGATCATCGACTGGTCCGATATCGCGGTCAAACAGCGGCGAATCGTCAATGGGAAACCTGCTAACCGATGCCATGCGGGAAGCTGCCGGCGCCGATATCGCTTTTTCTAATCATGGCGGAGTGCGGGCAGATTTAAGCGCAGGTGCAATCACCCCGCGTCATATATTTTCGGTAATGCCCTTTGGGAACCGGGTAGTCATACTAAAAGTTACCGGTGAATTTCTCAAAGCCCTTGTTGAAGATCGGGTTTCCGGCAACAGCCGGGGAATGCTTATCTCCGGCGCTGAAATTGTTATTGACCGCTCAAAACCAGACGGTTCACGGGTTGTAAAATTTTATATCGGTGGCAAACCTATCGTTATAGATCAGGAATACACACTGGCGGTATCCGATTATCTGGCTGAAGGCAACTCCGGTTACGACCGGTTGACGGCAATTTCCCCGGAACAAATTAACTATACCGGACTTCTGCTGCGCCAATCCCTGATTGATTATATCAAAACCCATTCTCCAATCAAACCTGGAACGGATGGACGCTGGAAAGAAATTGGAAAATAGCCTCACGTAAAGTATTTCAGATCGTTATGTTCAAAAAATATTTACTATTCTTTACATTTATTAGTGTTGTCTTACTTAGTTATTGTCCAGATAATGATACTATAAAAACAGAATCTTTAATACCGACGCCACAATCAGTTTCTGCCCAGTCAAATGCGGAATTGGAAATAACATGGGAAAATCCGGAAAATCAGGAGATTGAAGGGTTGATACTTTCCAGAAAAATCGGTGAGGAAGAATGGGATGATAACTATCGCGAATTACCTTCCGGTGTGACCAATTATACAGATTCATTGGAGATTGTCTTAAATATTATCATTTCTTATCGATTACGTGCCTTTACTTTAAATGATACGTCCGATTATTCTGACATCATGGCCTATTTTGGTTCTGAAACCATGCCGTCAAACTTTTCAGGAAAACAGATCGACTCGGAAAATATTTTGCTGACATGGACTGATAACAGCATTGGGGAAGAGTCTTTTGTGCTCGATAAAAAAACAGGAAGCAAAGACTGGATTTTATCTTATAAAGCAATTACTGCTAATCTGACCGAATATATTGATAAAGCCGCATCCAGTGATTCAATCTCGTATAGAATTTCGGCGGTATCCGGAAAAAGTTCTTCCCAGTATAGTGCAGGTATAGCATTAAAACTTGGTTCCTTAAGTCTTGATAATTTATACTTTGGCAGTGATCAAACTCTCGAAATTCTGACCTGGAATGTTCAGAATTTTCCCCGAAAAAATGGCGACACAATCATTAGTCTCGCCCAGGCAATCAATGCGTTGCATGTTGATATCATTGCACTTCAGGAAATTGAATCCAATAGCGATTTCAATACTCTAATTGATTCTTTAGATAATTATCAGGGATTCAGAGCAAATTCGGCCTATGCCGATCTGGACCTGGCGTATCTTTATAATACAAAATATGTGACCGTTGATTCTATTTATGAGATTTACTCACGCGAATACTCTGCATTCCCCAGAAGGCCATTAGTACTACATTGTCGCTGGCAAAACATCCCTGTCATAATCATTAACAACCACTTCAAATGTTGTGGTGATGGAGTGATTAACAGAAATGATGACGATGATGAGGAATATCGTCGTTTCCGGGCCAGTGAATTACTGGTCAGCTATATCCAGGATCACTTCGCAAATGACCGGGTTATTATCGTTGGTGACTTTAATGATGAGATCACTGATTATCAAAATAATAATGTGTTTCAACCATTCATTAACCAGTCAACTGATTTCATTATAACTGATATAAATATCGCAAACGGAAGCAGTACTCAGTGGTCTTATCCGGCATGGCCAAGCCACCTCGATCATATTATTATCAGCAATGAATTATTTGACGAGTTTACTGGAAGCAATACAACCGTCCAAACCCTTCTGATTGATCAATATTTTAGCAGTGGTTGGAATGGATATGCCCTGACAATTTCCGATCACAGGCCGGTAGGGTTGAAGCTTAGATTCTCCAATACGGTTTATTGATTGAAAAACCTCGGAATCCTCGCTAAAAATCTATCCTTATTCAAGAAAAACAGGTTTGGAGAATATTTCCCAATATTTACCGTCGCCTGGTTGGCTTGTGTTAAGTCAACCGGAATTACATACTGAGTTGAATCGGCTTTGATATCGGAATAGACCAAAAGATGGTAACCGCCTCTTGTTAATTCCTTAAATATAATTGTGTCCTTTACAGTCGTAATGGATTTATGTTCGACTCGACGCAGGTTTTCTTGGAGTATCCGATTAACCGGTTTGATGATTGCGTCATCCAGATATTCCGCCGCTTGCTCGGAATAAACATCGATTGTGATACCGATGGTTTCCAAATCCTGTTCTAGTCTGACCGTTTTATTTACGCAATCAGACGTGCTGGAGCTGAACATTGACATAACGGAGTCAACTTCTATGGTCAGTGCCTCCTCAAGCATTTTATTCAGGCCGCCGGGATATGTTGACATCGAATATTGTAATGGTATATTGTTGCTGAGATCAAAATTAATAGCGTTAAACAGGTACCTTTGATTTGGCTGTAAAAATATTGAATATTCCTTGTGATTAATAATAACATTGTCTTTGTATTTAGCAGACAATACAAGTCCCCAGATATCATCAATCCCGTTATTATTTATACTTGCGGATAACTGCCATACGTCACCGTATTTTGCAATTTGAACCGGTGCTGCATCTACTTTAGAACAATACTCGATTGGAAGCCGCTGCATAAGTGTTGAACAGTTTTCTAAGGTAGAGGATAGCTGACTGGAGATTGAATTATATGCGGATTTAAGAACTTTCAAACTATCACTTATTGATAATAGTTTTGTACGGAAGTAAGCGTTATTGCGAGTTTTAACATTTTCGATACTTGTATATTCTTCGGGCGACAATAAATAGATTTGTATTGGATTCTTTTCCTTGGATAAACGGCTTTCCGGTACAATTACTGAAACAGATATTTCAGGAGTACAGGAGAGAGCAATTAGCAGTATTATAAATAAAGCGATTCGTTTAACAACAGAGAATAATTGCTTCATTTTTAAAATCCTAATTGTTAACAGAAAGATAGCAGAGTTTAGATGAACATGCAATTGTTAATTTTTAAAATAGGGTTTTAGAGTCATACTTAGAACAATTGCAAAATACTTGAAGATGATTTCCTTCGACATATCTAATTCAAAAACCGGCTCAAGAAAATCACAGACCAGCACGGATTTGACAGTTTCATTTATATGCAGGGGAATCGCGATCGCTCCGGGTGTATCCAGCTTAAGCCAGATTCGCCGGATATCCCGTATCTGGCGATCCAGTTTCGTCGCAAAAACAATTTCATCATCAATAATCGCCGTTGCTCCGAGACTGTTCCGGTTATAGTCATGATCAAAAAAAGCCAAATCCTGCGTTTCTTCATTAAAAGATAAAATACATTCAAGGGTTAATTTATCATCGGATACTTTATAGATGCGGGGAAACCGGAAATGGAATTGGCGGCAAAGCAGAAAGACAACTTTTCGCTGGATTTCAGAAAAATCACCCGTCATTGTATCGCTCATCTCTTTTAACCGATTCACGACGTTGGAATAGATACGGTATAAATCCTCACTTTCCGGATAGGATATTGTACAAATCATACCGGAATACTCATAGAGAACATGCTGAGGAAAAAATTCCAGTACCAGTTCTTTACTCGTACCATCGGCATACAGGAATGTGGATTCAATTTTTTCGGGTACTAATGTCTCGGCAACATTCCGAAACACCGGCGCTATTTTTTTGGTAAACCGGTCATCGAAATACTTCAAAAAGAAGAGGGTTTCAATGTTCCGTTGCCTCAATTTCAGCATATGCTCGCCGGCCAGATTAATATTTTTAATCTTTCCATCATGACTTATCTCAATTATACCAATAGTACCTTTAGCCATAATGGCTTCTTTCAGCTCCTGGGAGTAGGAAAAATATTCCTGTGATATGTATTCGCTGATGACCTGGATCAATGTGCTGTGAATGATCTGGGGAATCCGCATTCTCACTTTATCAGGTGTTGTTTTATCTTTGGGACCATCCAGTGTCAGCACGGCTACCGGGCGGGCTTTGTAATAGAGTGGCGCATAAAGCAAATCCATGGGATGCCACTGATCTTTCGCGTAAATAGGTATCTCGGTCGTCCGACCGCTGGAAACAATTGTTCTGGCACGTACATCTTTCCAGGGCATATAGTAAAAAGTTGCAAGCCGGTATCGTTCTACAAGTGAGCTTAGAAGTTCCTTCCGTTTTAAAGGATTTAATTTTTTCTCTTCGGCTATCTGAATTAAATCATTAGTATACCCTGAATAAAGGGTCTTCTTGGTCTCATATTTGTTATTTAAAAAGGACAGTGTTACACGTTCCCAGCCACTTTTCCTTAACGTATCCAGCAGCACCTGACATTTTTCATCTAAAGTTTCGTAAACCCTGATCAGGTTAAAGTTAGATGCTAATAATTCCAGTATTTGTACTTCGCCTGCCATGGGTATTTCTAAAAATCGTTTATACTTAATTTGATTGATGTTACCATGGAGTGAAATCTATCAAATTTAACCTTTCGTTACAAGTTACATCTGAGGATTTCATCTAAATTGTTGGATATTAATGTCCGGCGTACTAATTTCTTGTCATGGTTTTCTACACAATATGATATTATAAGTGATGATTATCACGTTATTTTCAACAGAAATTATGTAATGACAACTGAAAAGCCTTAAATTAATCTAGTCAAATGATTTATAAATTGAGGGACAAACGATGGCACGCAAGATAGGGTATTTTTTCATACTTCTTTTTCTAATTTCAGGAGTTTTAACTGCACAGGATTTATACCAGGTTGTTAATCCCGATAGCTCCAATAAATCCGAATCGACAGATCAGGTAAAAAAGGACACAAGCTCCATAAAAGCCCCCCAAATTCCAATTGCTTCAAAGACAGCTGTCGCAGTTCTTGAACTTGATCCCAACGGCGTATCCGATTCAGAAGCAAGAGCTTTGTCGGACAGGCTTCGGATCGAAATATTTAATGCCGGCGTTTTTGAAGTCATGGAACGGGACAAAATGAACCGGATTCTGGATGAAATGCAGTTTCACCTGAATGACTGCACTACTGATGAGTGTGCAATTGAAATCGGACGATTAATTGGCGTCAATAAAATCATCGCCGGATCAATCAGTAAAGTGGGTGAATATTTCACTGTCAGTGCCCGTTTGATCGATGTTGAGACCAGTAAAATTGAAGCAACTGCAATTGAAGATGTTGAAGGCAGTCTTGGAATAGTTCTGACAAAGGCAATGCCTTCAATTGCCCGAAAAATCTCCGGTCAAGCCGGTCTTGACATTCGCGCAGAAGTAGTAAAATCATCGGTGAATATATCTGTTGAGCCTGCCTATTCATCAATTTATATTGACGGTAAGTATCAAGGTGAATCACCAATCAAAATTGAACTCGCTCCAGCCAATGAGTACGTTTTAAGAGTAGAAAATAACGGATATGAGCCATTGGAGAAACGCTTCGCATTAACTAAATCTCAACAACTGGATATGAACATTTCCCTATCGAAAATTGTAGAGCCCCAGGTTATTGTTCAAGAAATTAAAAAAGAGAAACGATCGATATCGAAAGGTTTCCGATTAAAGTACATTTCTACTGGCGAGCCGGCAGAAATTAACGCAATCATCACTGATATAAATAAAGTCCATAGTGACAAAAACAAACTGTTTAAAGAGAAACCATTGAGCGGCACAACTCTAGGTACTATTAAATCTTTTAATGGTATCGAGGTATATAATTCCAGTTCAGTTGAGGATAACATCGGTTTTGAATTTGGCTTTGGCTTGTACCGCGCCGATCTGGATGACTGGTTTTCGGAAATTAGTAAAGGTAACAACAGCGGATATAATCTTGTAACCTGGAGTCCTCAGATTATGCTTAATTTGCGAATAGCACCCATTCGATATCCTTTATTTTATCCATATTTCGATGTCGGATTTGGTTATAGTCTATTAATAATGAACTTGTATGATGATGAAAAATCACTTGGCGGACCGATGTATCAGTCGTGGGGATTTACCTATGGTATAGGTTTTGAAATTAGACCAATTCGTTATTTTGGATTGTCATTAGAATGGAGTCGAAAAAATTCGGACATGCAAATTATGGATGTTGATGAAGTTACAGATCGTTTTAAAGATTTCAGTACTTCTGATGATTTAGAATTAGATAAGGTCAATTTGACCGGGAACAGAATCGGTTTGTCACTGAATTTTTATTATTGAACAATCATTTATATGAATCGTAGATAGAAATATTATTTCTATCACTCACCATTAAATACAGAGAGTGTTTGGTTTATTATTTTCAATAACTCTGCATGTATTTTTCCATTCGTCGCGATAATTTGTGACACATTATCAGGTTTGAATTTTACTCCGTTAAAATCTCCAACGATTCCTCCGGCTTCCTGAACAATCAGGGCGCCGGCAGATATATCCCAGGGATTCAGTCCGAATTCCCAAAATCCATCAAACCGACCGGCCGCAACATAACACACATCCAATGCGGCTGACCCGGCCCTCCGAACACCCTGACATTTTCTATAGACAGCACGAAATATCTCCATATTTGATTCAAATATAGTATCGGTTTCATAGGGGAATCCAGTGGCGGTTAAAGAATCAGCAAGGGTAGAAATCTTCGATACATGAATAGGCTTCCTATTCAGGAATGCACCTCGGTTTTGAATGGCTGTGAATAGTTCATCCAGCACCGGGTTGTACACTACTCCGATGATAATTTCATTCTGGTATTCAACTGCGATAGAAACAGAAAAACAGGGATAGCCATGGATAAAATTGGTGGTGCCATCCAGTGGATCGATTATCCAGCGAAACTCTGAATTGGTCTGTACTTCACCGCATTCCTCAGCGATAATCCGGTGATTCGGAAAGGCGTCGTGAATCTGGGAGACTATGATTTCTTCGGAACGACGATCTATCTCAGTCACAGCATTTGCTCGTCCTTTATAATTGATTTCTATCGCCTTACCAACATTTTCCATGATGAACTGCCCGGCGCTTTGAGCGGCGATCAAGGCAGTTTGAAAGATGGTTGTCAGTAAATTGTCAGAAAACATCATAACAATATCCTTTTTGAATTTATTGAATCACAACTCTGTTTTTTTTGTCGAGTTGGTAAACAGTCATAAAGGCAATAAAGTTACTGGCTATACCAATGATCAGCCCATCGATTCCCGCAGGATTTTGCAGCAGAATGTTCCAGATGAATACGGATGAAATTCCCGATAATCCACCGATTATAAATTGCTTCCGATTTGTTTTCATTCCGAGAATGGCTGTCACTAAAGGGACCAGAATTATGGGTGACCAGAAATTATAGGAATACAGCAGAATGTCCAGAATACTTTTGATCTTAATGGCAAACACCACTGCCAGAATGCCAACAAAGATGGTAATTAATCTCACTGAGATCAGTGCCTGCTTTTCAGTCATGATGCCTTTTTTTATAGGTATAAGGATATCATGGGTAAATGCTACTGAAGCTGCATTCAAAAATGAATCAGCGGAAGACATGACAATAGATATTATGCTGGCGATTACAAAGCCCTTTATACCGACTGGTAAGACTGTATTAATTAGAAACGGCATTGAGAGATTTGGATCAAGATCAGGTTTAATAGCCAATGCAACCAGACCGATAAATCCGGTTATAGCAAAGAATGGAATCGAAAACAAACCACTCCATAGTGTCGCTTTTGCTGTATGAGACGGCTTTTCTGAAAGAAACAGCCTCTGTACGTATGGCGGAACCAGGGTTTCACCCAGCAAAAACGATAAAAACAATACGATAAATTGAAGAAGTGTTTTCTGAGTACCAAGAAATGTAAGGTGACCAGCCGGAACAGCCGATTGGACTGCACCCCAACCACCGGCGTAATGGATGCCAATTATCAAGGTTAATGGTATACCGACTACCAGGACAATAAATTGAACAATATCGGTAAAAACAACAGCGCGCATGCCACCTATCGTCGAGTAAAGGATCACAATGCCACAGCCAATTAAAATCCCATAAAGATGAGGGATGCCGAGAAATAAATTGAAAATATATCCGATCGCACCAACCTGTGCCCCTAGAATTCCGCCACAAACCAGAACCGACATTACACCGGTAACGATTTTAGCCAGTTTTCCATAATGAAATTCCATGATATCACCAACGGAAATTGCATTGGGGTAATTACCCATTCGGGGTGCAATAAAATAGGATACCAGGATTTCTTTAAGACTGAATCCCCAAAGGGCGAATATATTTACAATACCGAAAATGAATACTTTTTCAGCATTGCCAATTGAAAAACCGCCTCCAATAAACGATGCGGAAAGTGTGGCAAAAATTATCCATTTCCCAAAAGAACGACCGGCAACAGAGAAGTGTGTGATATTTTTAATTCCTCTACCAGCCCAGAGTCCCAGAATCAGAATGCCCAGTAAATAGACGATAATAATAGCGATATCCATTACTTGTAATCCTTCAATTATTAATACACTAAAAATGACCAGTGCGAATTTAACACTATTATTGGAAAGTCGAAGCGCAAATTTGCTTCCATTGCCAAAGACAGATTAAAAGGGACGATTTTTTTCAAAATTCAGTGATGAAACATTGTTTTAGAAAAGTGGGATAATTATAATTAGCCATGAATATTTTACCACATAACGATGAATACTGGATCAATCTTGCTTTTAAAGAAGCCGAGAAAGCGTTTGAAAAGAAAGAAATCCCCGTCGGCGCTGTTATTATCCACAACAACCAGATAGTCGGCAGGGGGCATAATATGAGAGAGAGTCTCAATGATCCAACTGCCCATGCGGAAATTATTGCGATTACTTCAGCAGCATCCACACTTAATTCCTGGCGTCTGGATGACTGCACACTTTATGTAACACTTGAACCTTGTGCTATGTGTGCCGGTGCTGTATTAAATGCCCGTATTCCGAGGCTGGTTTTTGGCGCCTATGATTCCCAGGCGGGCATGTGCGGATCGGTCGATAATCTGTGTGATATGAATTTGTTAAATCATAAGACAATAGTAAAAGGTGGGGTAGAAGCAGATAAATGTCAATCCATTCTGACTTCATTTTTTAACACTATCCGCACCCCTAAAAGTGATCTTGATTATTGACAGAATAGAATTAAATTACAGCGCTTTTTTAACGGAGAGATGGCAGAGCGGTTGAATGCGGCGGCCTCGAAAGTCGTTTCCCGACGTGTCGGGACGGGGGTTCGAATCCCTCTCTCTCCGCAAATGTATCAGGTTTATGTATTAAAAAGCCGAGTCGATAACTATCATTATATCGGTCATACAAAAGATATCTCATCTCGGTTGATTCAACACAACTATGGTAAAGTCCGATCAACAAAAGCTCATAAACCTTATTCAGTCATATATACAGAAGATTATTCAACAAAATCTAAAGCACAACAGAGAGAATATTATTTAAAGAGGGGAGAAGGTAACATTTGGTTGCGAAATTACCTCAAAGAATTAGAGTTATAGTAAACTAATTCGGGATGGGGGTTCTTCCATAGGAACTCCTTTGGAGGAATCCCTCTCTCTCCGCCAAGATTTATCAAAAAATAAAAGAATACCCCATCCGGCGGCTGCCGGACTGCGGTTGGGAAGAATTTGTAAATTAAACAATTCCATATATAGAAAATTCTGAACCCGAAGGGAAAAGTTTCGTAATACCCCGTTGCTTGCAGCGGGGATAGGAACTTTTAGAATTTTCTTTTATAGTTTATATGGGCTTTGATTGCCCGGTTAGAGTAGTGTTCATGAGAACCTCCTTGGTTTAGGATTAGAATAAATACTTGACATAATAGATGCTTAGAGTTAAAATTGCATATAGTAAATAGTTGGATAATCACCGGCATAATGCTCGAATTACTATTTTAATAAAGGAAACAGATGAAGATTCTTTATCGAATACTTAACCCAATAAATGTCCAACAAACAAACAGGCTGATTTGCTGGATATTTCTGATGAGCTTGTGTTTATCCCCATTAATCGCGCAGGATTTGCCAACTGTGGCAATCATGGAATTTGAATCATCGGGAATGAGCGAAACTGATGCATCCAACATTACTTCCCGCTTTGGGTATGAACTTTCAAAAACAAACCGCTTCCGAATTACAGAACGACAAATGATGGAAGAGATATTGAAGGAACAGCAGTTTCAACTGTCAGGTTGTACTTCCAGTGAGTGTGTCATTCAAGTCGGACAACTGCTTAGTGTAAAATATATGATTGCCGGTGAGGTATCGAAAACATTTGATCTGTATTCTTTGCATGTCCGAATAATTAGTGTTGAAAGCGGCGAGGTTATTGCTCAGGTTATTGAAGATTATGAAGGATCGGTCCGTGATTTTGTGACCGGAACAGTTCGAAATGCAGCTTTAAAACTTGCCGCAGAAGCCAGAACAAGCCGCAGTGGCAGTGGTGGAGAAATTACAAAAAAAGTAATCACAAAAACCGGACAAGTGAGTTTTACGCTCAACATTTCTCCCGTAAATGTGTTTATTGACGGTAATTATAGCGGGGAGAACACCACGAAAACAGTCAGTTTATCTCTGCCTATGGGCGATCACACGATTAAATTGTCAGCACCGGGGCATCAGGATTACGAAAAGATGATATCTATATTACCGGATCAAAACATTGAATATACCGTTGAAATGCAGCCGGGTACTGCTGAAAGTGTTTCAGATATTAGCACGGGAATTGTCGTAATTCGCTCCATTCCAGAAGGCGCCAGGGTTTATTTCGATGGTCGTGATGTGGGTACCACGCCTGTGCAGATTCCCAAAGCCGGAGCAGGTAAACATCTTTTACGTATCGAAAAAACGCTTCATCATGACTATCTTGAAGAAATCAGTGTTCAACCGGATGGAATCATTCAGGCGCTTGCGGAGCTGGATGCTGCGTTTGGTTCTTTAACAATTATATCCACACCTGATGGCGCTGTAATATCTCTAAATGAGCAAATAAAGGGACGTACACCTTTAACAATCAATGAACTGGCGTCGGGAGAATATGAAATCACTATTACGAAAGACCTGTATCATATTCATACCGAGAGATTTATCATTACAGATGGAAGTAATAATACCCGTAACATAACTCTATTACCGGCATTTGGTCAGCTGCTAATAGTTACTGAGCCAATTGGGGCAAGCATATATCTCGATGGACAGATTAAAGGTCAGACGCCCGCATCTTTCAATGAGCTTCCTTCGGGAACATATACTTTACGCATTGTGAAGGATTTGTACCAAGCTGTGGAGTCAGCAATAACAATAGAAGATGGAAAGAAAAATAAACAGGACTATATACTTGAATCAAGGTTTGGAACATTGAATATTACCGGAACACCTATTGGCGCTCAAGTGATAATAAATGGAAATGACGCCGGTGTGTTGCCGTTTAGAAATTATAAAGTATCTGCAGGTTTGGCAGAGATCACCGTGAAAGAAGATATGTTCCATGATAAGACACTATCCCGGCAAGTGAACATTGGCGATATGCATGACCTTGATATTCAACTTGAAAGACACACCGGGACTATTGTTGTTTTAACTGCTCCTCCGGGAGCAACGGTTGATCTAAACAATAAGAATTATGGCGATTCACCGAGGATATTGAAGGATATGCCAACCGGCTTATATGATCTAACAATCACTCATCCGGATTATCTATCCGTGAATAGGGATTTCGATCTCGCATTGAATGAACGCAAGGAATTCGACATCAAACTCATGACCTATGCGGGCAGTATTCAGCAGGAAATCGATCAGGTAAAATGGAAACGCAATATTAATATCGCAAGCACCGGCCTGCTCGGCATTACCGCCGGAGTCATGAAAATCATGAGTATCAAAGCATATCAGGATTATGAAAATACAACAGTTACGGCTGATGCACTGGACTTCTACGATAAAGCCAACAGTCTGAACAAACTTTCCGGTTATATTGGTATCGCCGCCGGGCTGTCTGCTGCGCCAATTATCAAATGGCAGCTGGATATTGGAAAACTGTATGGAATACTGTATGGAGTGCGTTGACTGTGTCAATGCATAACTACAAATGATAGACGAAACTTATAAAACATACGAACACAATCCACCGCATCTTTTTCGAAATAACGCGGAATATTTTATTACCGGCGCGACCTACGAGCATGTTCATTACATGAAATCCGATGAAGCGAAAGATATTTTCCTGAATTACCTGTTTAAAAGTTTTGAACATTACAATTGGAAAATTGAGGACTGGGTAGTTTTAGATAACCATTATCATCTGATGGCAAATGCACCTGAAAATGCCGAAACACTGGCGCAAGTGATAAATAATGTGCATCGCTTTAGTTCGAGTGGGATTAAGTCTTTTTTGGAGCCTTTGGAAACTTTGGAGTGCATTGACTGTGTCAATGCCGCACCGACGCAGTCGGTGCACTCCATAGCGCACTCCATAAAAAAGATGTTCCACAACTACTGGGACTCTTGTATTACTTACGAAAATTCTTATTATGCGCGGCTGCATTATCTCTGGTATAATCCGGTTCACCCCGTTAAATACAGAAGAAAAAGGGATTCACCATAAAGAAACATATATTATGAAAATATTTAACAAGGTAAAGTGATAGAGGAGAAATATTTAACAGGGTGAAGCACGGCTATGTAAAGCATCCGTTAGAATGGAAATACAGTAGTTTTTATTACCGGCATCAGGATGAGAAAGAGTATCTCGGTAAAATTATGAAACTCTATCCCTGTGACAAAGTAAACGTATTTGATGATTTTTGATTTGGATTTGGAGTACATCAACTGTGTTGATGCTGTACCGACGCAGTCGGTGCACTCCAAAACACTCCAAAACAGGAGAACATAAATGAACTATAAAATATTATTAATAGCGTTAATAATCAGCGGATATTTTGCTTGTGAGGACCTGGAGCGCAAGAATCCGGTTGATCCCAATTTTGTGCTGGAAACACCGTCAAATCTGACACTAATCCTTATTGATGACCAATCAGTTTGCCTGAATTGGGATGATAATTGTAAACAAGAGGAGGGTTTTGTAGTCGAATGTAAGATTGAAGGCAGCGCTTTCGCTGAAATTGCTGATCTGAATGCGAATACTGAGACTTATACTGATACAGATTTGACCTACGGAAAGAATTACGCCTACCGGGTGAAAGCCTTTGCGGACAGGAATGAGAGCAATTATTCCAATGAATTACAAGCAACGGTGAAAATTCCCACTCCAACCAATCTCACAGCCACAGCGATAGACGACCAGTCTCTGCGGTTAACCTGGACAGACAACTGCGCCTATGAATCTGGATATCGAATTGAACGTAATGACGGCAGTGGATTTAGCAATATCACTGAATTGAGTGCTGATGTGACAACCTATAAAGATGAAGGTTTGACTTATGGTCAAAGTTATTCATACCGTGTAAAAGCCTATACAGATCAGAATGAGAGTAATTATTCCAATGTATCAAATTCCATAAAAATGATTATACTAGCCCCAACCAACCTTATTGCTGAGATTTTAGATGAACATTCGGTACATCTAACCTGGACGGATAATTGTATTTTCGAGGCGGGATTTAAAGTAGAGCGAAAAGAAGAAAGTGGAGAATATTCTGAGATTGCTGACATGGGCGCTAATACTACGAATTATACAGATCAAGAGTTAACACAGAATATTAATTACACTTATCGAGTTTTTGCTAATTCTGCAAATAATCAGTCAGAATATTCCAATATTGCTGAAGTCATTAGAAGTGTAACTGATATTGACGATAATGTTTATAAAGTTGTAAAGATTGGTAATCAATGGTGGATGGCTGAGAATCTTAAAGTAAAACGATACCGAAATGGTAATCTTATACCAAATGTTACAGATGGTATGACATGGGCGAATTTGGAAACTGGCGCCTATTGTAACAATTTTAATATTGAATATTACGGTAACGTCTATGGTGCTTTATACAACGGATATGCAGTTAATGACAGTCGCAATATTGCACCCGAAGGCTGGCATGTACCCAGTGACGAGGAATGGAAAGAATTGGAAATGTATCTTGGCATGAGCCAGTCAGAAGCTGATACTTTCGGTTGGCGCGGGACCGATGAGGGTGGTAAACTCAAAGAAACTGGTACAAACCACTGGAACAGTCCAAATACCGGGGCGACCAATGTAAGCGGTTTTACCGCGCTGGCTGGCGGTTACCGAGACGGCCTTAGTGATTGGAGTCTCCCGGGCTACAGAGCTTACTTTTGGTCTTCTACAGGATTAGAAAGTAGTGGTGCATATGCCAGGTGTCTGATTTATAATAATTCAAACATAAGTAGATCCTCCGGTAAGGGAGATGGATATTCTGTGCGTTGCGTGAGGAATTAGTTGACTATCCCGATACGCTCTGCTATCGGGATGCCTATAACTTGTAGCCATATTGTGGGGATAAATGGACGAAGCGACTCGGAAAAAATGGGTGGAGGAAGCCAATAAGATTCTGAAAGAACGCATTGAGTACATGCAGGTATACTATCCTGCTGTACGAGACGCTTATCAAAATCATTATGATTGGCCAAATCTTGATACACTTCGAGATGAGATCAGCGTCTGTGTCATGCTTGGTCTCTTCCAATCTGCCATTACACTAACTAATCATTTTATGGAGAGTCTTTTGAAAAATGCGCTCATTACCAAAGAATCAAAAGTCAAAGCACCTGACGATGCAGTTGTCAAGGGGCAAGTTATAGATTCTTTGGTTAATCACTTCGCTGATGTAATAAAAAAATATGACAATGCAGACCTCAGCAATAACATCAACCAGGCTTGTAGTTTGGGTCTAATCACGAAAAAGCAAAAGAAACAACTGCATGCTTTTAGAAAGCAGTTTCGGAATGCCTACGGTCACGCTGATAAGAAAAAAACTTTTGGAGATTTAACAGTACCCATGAAAGGAATTCAGCTCGAAAATGATAAGTTGCGGTTAGATCAGGAGGCCAAGCCATTTGTTGCTGCTTTGCCCATAGGTCAAAGCATCATTCAGGCAATGCAGGCCAAAGTATATGCGCCAGACTACTTTCTCTATTTGGACAATCTTGCACGACAGATTCGAGTAAAACTCTTTGGCCCAATTAAAAGCGAATAAAATGGCAATATCTCAAATAAGTATTTACAACGACGTTTCTGTCATATTCACTTCAGGGTTCAATAAACCCGGATATCTCAGAAAAATGGATATATAAGGATCCTTATGTGGAAAGCCAAATCTAAAGCAGACTGTTCTTGAAATGACATGTGGAATTTTATCGTAGATAATTATTTTACTAAAAGGTTTTAGCGTAGCTGCTCATGTGTATGTTAGGTGTATAATGGAAGAAATTGAAACTATCATAAGTAAATGGCAATCAGAGAAATTGAATAAGATTGAAAAAGGAAGCGTTTATTCACGAAATCCTATAGCACATAAATGGAAAGCTCCATACAGAAGTCTCGTTACTCGAGAACTTGTATTCTGGCGAATAATCGATCTAATTGACCAGACGGTACTACTAGCAAAAAATGATTATATACTAGGTGCTAGAATTTTATTACGCAGTGCAATCGAGACTCTAGGGATATTAATCTATTTAAATCAAAAAATGAAAGCGTTGTTAGATGGATCAATTAAATACGAAGATTTTGATTCTATAACAGTTCGACTTATTCTTGGTACTAAACAGTCTGATTCCAAAGTTGAATCTATCAACATTGTCACTGTGCTTCAAAAATGTGATAAGAAGTATCCTGGAATATTTGATATATATAAAGACCTTTCTGAAAGTTCACACCCTAATTTTGAGGGGATGAGTATGGGATATTCAGAGATAGATGATGAAAAATACATAACACATTTTAGAAACCGTTGGAAAGAGCTATATTCCAATGATTTAGAGCATCTGACATTAACCTGTATTTCAACTTTCGAATTGGAATATAACAATGTGTGGCCGGAGTTATTTGAATCGTTGGAGAAATGGCTTGAGAAAAATGATAAATATTTGTCCACTAAGACAAGTAACACCTAACAAACCTGCTTCGCACCTGATCGCGCAACGTAGGGGTTGCCCGCCCGACAGTGTCATTCAGTCGGGCCTGCCCGGCGCGGGCGGGGATGAAATGTTTTTGTAGTGATGTCATGTCTGACCTTTCTTTTTTTGTGTAATTTCCGCTAGAAATCAGTAGATTAAAATAAGATGGAAAGACCGGCAGGAATATTAAAGGAGCGAATTATTCTGTTGTTTTACCGACGGATGCCCGGCAGCTGCCGGGCTTAGTTCAACAAATATATGAAATGCGTTTTTTCCCACTCGGCGTGGCTGAGCGATAAACTATATGTGTAGTAATCAAAAAATAAAGGGATAAGACTATGAAAAATGACATTCAAAGTAATGCCCAGTCAAATGCAATTTATGGACTTGGGCTAATTGGTGCTCTTGTCTATTATATCTCCCATGCAACTGGCTTTTGGATGGGCGTATTCGGTTTCTTCAAAGCGATTGTTTGGCCGGCCTTTCTTATTTTTGATGCATTGAAACATTTTGGAATGTAATCTGAACTGAAAATAATTTTGCGTAAACGGTATTTTCACCCTATCCATAAAATCGATCCCTGATCGACAATAATATGAAAATCCCCGGACCGGCACAGCCCGCGATCTGCTTGCCCGGCGGGTCTTCCAGGACAATCCCGGGATCAAATCCGTCTTCAGTTTCGCCAAAGTTCTCAAAACCCTCGGTAAAAAAGTTCGGAGTATTTCTCGACAAAATTAGTTTATCCCGATTTATCGGGGAAGAATCTTGTTAGTCCAAAGTGTTTATCTCACCGCTTCAAGAATGACAGTTGTAGGACTTTTTATCTCATAGATATCCGCTTGGGGCGATTAAATTAATATTGGGTTTTGCTTTCCCCTTTGACTTTCGACAGTTTCAGTTGAACAAAATACGCTTGAGTTACTCATTTTGGGTCATACGAAACTCATTTGTATGCGTTAGTTACTCATTTTGTGTCTTCCGTTACTCATTTGTACGCGTTAGAAACACCTTAAACACATTCCGTTAGAGGTTCGGCAACTTCCGTTGGACGTTTGATGTGCTCCGTTGGGCTTGTGGCAATTTCGGTTGGAACAGATAGGGGTTGCCTAACGCATTTGCGAACAAAGCCCATGCACTACCAGCCTGTCTACGAGCGAAAACGCACAATATTATTCTGTGATATACGTCAACTAATGGTGGACAACCTTTGATTGGCTTAATCATCAAAAAAAGAATATTCTTGCATCTTTAAAATGGGAAATCTAACTTACCGACCGGTAAGTAAGGAGCTGGAATGAGTCACGATGAAAGCACAAAAGTAAAGATAATTGAAGTTGCCATCGAATGCTTTGGCGAGTTAGGATACGATGGCACTTCCATGCGATTGATCGCTGAAAAATCCGGGATTAGTAAACCTGCTATTTATTATTATTTCCCAGACAAGCAACACCTGTTCCAGGGGATTGTTGAATTTGTACTAAACAGTTTCACCAACGCCCTTGAAAATATCAAAAACAAAAAGACTGACGCGATCAGTAAATTAAAAGAGATTATCGTTGCACGTTTTCAGCCTTTAAGTAATCAATCGACAACCAGACGATTTCTACATGGAATGTTCACAAATGGTGTCAAACATGGTATGAAATTTGACCACAAAAACATGTTCGAAGCTCAGGAAAATATTATCCTTGCAATTATACAACAAGGAATTGATGAAGGACATTTTCGGGCGGACCTGAATAAAAAAAGTCTTCTTTATGCATTTATTGGGACGATCAATTTATATACCAGAGATAATTTAATGAATAATGCAGCTCCTGTTAATGAGGAGCAGGCAGATCAAATAATAAAACAAATAATTCAGGGTGTTGGGAAACCAGCCCAATAAAACAGGAGAGTTCAATGATATTTAGAAAAAATATAATACTGTTTTGCATACTATTGATTATCGTTACTTTTACCCAGGCAGAAACCTTAAATCTGACCTTAGAAAAAGCGAAAGAGATTGCATTTGCTAATAATCCCAGCCTGAAGCTGGCTCGGGAAGGGGTCCGAAAATCCAGTCAGCAGGTGATAGAAGCTCGTGGAAATTTACTGCCAACTGTCAGTGCCTTTTCCAGTTTGCAGCATGCCTGGGAACTTGCAACTATGGTTATGAACAATCCCTTTTCACCAGCAGGTGGTAAGTTGTATTTCAAGATGGGAAGTGAGAATACCATTGCATCAGGAATCAATATAAGTCAGCCTGTTTATACCGGTGGACTGATTATGAATAGCTATAAAATCTCAAAATTGGGATATACCATTACTGAATCTCAATTGAAAGCAACTGAGCAGAAAATCCTCAGTGATGTAACTTCTTCCTATTATGGAGTATTATTTATGAACTCTACTCTTGCAGTATCGGAAGAAGCATTACAATCATCAGAGGAAAATCTTAATCAGGTCACCCAATATTTTAATGTTGGTAAATCTTCCAGATTTGACGTTTTACGTGCCGAAGTACAGGTGGCAAACATGAAACCTATGGTTATCTCAACTATAAATAATCTCAAACTTGCTGAATCTCATCTTCGAATGGTTATAGGAATTAATGACTCTATTGATTTTAATTATACTGAAAAACTTGAGTTGGTATACTCTGAATTGACAGAAAAATCGCTCAACGTTTTGATAGATTTGGCTTTAACATCACGACCTGAAATTGTAATGATGGATAATCAGAAATATATTGCTCAAAAGCAGGTATCAATGTCAAGGGCCGCATTTATTCCATCGGTAATGTTTGGTACAGCCTATCAATATCAGGGACAGCGTGACGATTTTAAATTTACCGGAGATGATTTTTTCAAATCCTTCAACTCGTCTGTCAGTATCAGCATTCCCATTTTCAATGGAATGAAAAGCAGCGCCAAATATCAGCAGGCCAAGATTGCTGTAAAAGAGACTGAACATCAGACAGAGTCTTTGGTCAATGGTATCAAACTTGAAGTAAAAGCTGCGTATTTTAGTATACAGGAAGCAATGGAAAAGGTGCAAACACAGCAAAAAACTATTGAACAGGCAAAGGAAGCTCAACGTCTTGCCCGTCTATTATATTCAGAGGGTTCAAGCACCCAACTTGATGTTATCAACGCAGACCTTGCCGTTCAGCAGGCACAGATGAACTATCAGCAATCGCTGTTTGAATACAATGTCGCATTAGCCAATTTGAAAAAAGCAATCAATCAGTTATAGGAGCATCAAATGAAACGTAAATACCAACATCTGATTATTATGGCATTCCTGGGAGTTATCCTCATGTTTAATAATTGTGAAAAATCGAAAGCCAATAAAATAACCGAAGAAAAAGAAATATTTCCTGTAAGAGTCACAACTGTTGAAAAGGGAAATGTGGAAAGTAAAACAGCTTATCTTGGAAACCTGGAAGCCTATAAACAAGTTCAGGTTTATTCTACGATTCCCACCCGTATAACAGAACTGAAAGTGGATGTGAACGATTTGGTGAATGCGGGTGATGTTTTGGCTGTTGTCGAAAATTTAAAAATCAGACAGGGATTGCTTCAGTCTGAAGCCGGTTTGAAATCTGCTCAGGCACAATATGAGAATATAGCAACTGAGTGGCAACGCATTCAGAAATTATTTGAACAGAATGCTGTCAGTAAATCCCAGTATGATGGCATTAAGACACAAAAGGAGGCTGCTGAAGCCATGGTCAATCAGGCTAAAGCCGGGATGAAATCAGCGAAAGAACAACTAAATGACAGTTTTATCAAAGCACCCATAACCGGCATTATATCGGCTCGTAATTTCAATATTGGTGATCAAACTACACCGCAATTTCCGGTTTTTACTGTTGTACAAATGAACAAAATAAAGATTATGATTGATATTGTTGAAGCTCAAATCTTGCAGATTCAACCGAACCAGAAAGTCTATATCAAAGTCGATACCTATCCCGGTGAAGTGTTTGTTGGTAAAGTTGACAAAAAATACCCGACAATTAATCCGATGACCCGTACAGTCAAATGTGAAATAGTGATTGACAATTCCGATCTGCGTTTGAAACCCGGTGGCTTCGCGCGTGTCGAAATCGTCGTTGATCAGCATGAAAATGTGCTAATAGTACCTAAACATGCAATTATAGAAAAAACGTCTCTGGAGTATCTTGGCGGTGAAATCAGAAACAATCGGATCATTATTAATAAATATGTTTTTGTCGTCCAGGATTCAATGGCATTCATGCGAGAAATTCAAACCGGACTTGACAGTGATAACAGGGTAGAGGTACTTACTGGCTTGACTCAAGGTGAGACGATCGTAACAATCGGTCAGTTTGACATCTCAGATTCTACATGGGTCAATATTGTTGAAGAAGGAAAATAAGTATGAAAATATCTAAAATAGCAATTCAACGAGGAATCACATTTGCGATGATATATATCATTGCGATTGGCTTTGGTTTCTTTGGGCTTAGCCAGTTAAAGCTTGACCTCTATCCTGACATTACTTTCCCAATGATTGGTATTTTAACGGATTATCCCGGCGTCGGTCCGGAAGATATTGAAAATACAATTTCCCGTCCACTGGAAAAGACTGTCGTCAGTGTAGAAAATCTGGAAAAAATTACCAGCTGGTCCAAATCAGGTTCTTCAACTCTGCTACTTGAATTTAACTGGAGCACTGATATGGACCAGGCGGAGATTAATGTCCGGAAAATGATAGATTTTGTCAGAGGATACCTTCCCAATGAAGCCTCCGATCCGATGACATTTGCATTTAATCCCTCGATGCAACCCATCATGTTTTTTACCATCAGCTCCGATAAACTTGGCATGGCGGAACTACGGAAACTGGTGACTGATCGGGTTGAACCAGCATTAGAGCGTATTGATGGTGTGGCATCGGCGGGTACTTCAGGCGGTTTACAGCGCCAGATCCGTGTTCTGGTTGATCCCCGGAAAGTAGCTGCTCACGGCGTATCGTTGAGCACAATCATACAGACTCTTGGAATGGAAAACCTGCAGATTCCCGGTGGCCTTGTTGACGATGAATATACTGAATACGCTGTCAGAACATACGGTGAATTCGAATCAGTTGATCAAATCCGCAATACTGTCATCGGTTCAAAGGCAGGTTCACCGATATATTTGAAAAATGTTGCTGAAGTGATTGATGGCTACAAGGAACAGACGGAAATTGTTCGCAATAATGGTGTCCCGGCGCTGTTTATGTTCTTACAAAAACAGTCCGATGCTAACACGGTTCAGACCGCTTCCGCAGTACTGAAAGAACT
>JAHJGX010000194.1 GCA_018824205.1 bacterium | reverse complement strand
TTCCGTCCACTGTGGTATTTGGGGAGCATTCTCTGTCGTTAACATCTCCTGCCAGGCTTCATCGGTCAGACGGTCGGACATCGGGTGTTTGAATTCATAATAGGAAAATCCGGCACCCCGTGTGAGAACTATCGTATCCCTTACTTTTACGGCAACATACACTTCAAAGGGATAACCGACACCCTCTTCCAGCACGGTTTTAGTGTTTGGGTCAGTATGAACATCGGCTACTATAGCCATTCCTTCATCGGTCTCATCGCAGATTGAACCGCTGAGGTCTTCGGAAAAAGTCAACAGATTTTCCAGGCGTTCTCCAATTGTCCAGATAAGATCATACTCTACAAGCAGTAATTCCTGATTCGTCAACTCCTTTTCGGCAATTCCCTTCAATCCCAACAGCAGAGATTCGAAACTACTCAATTTGCTGTCGAATTCACTCAACAGAAGTCCTTTTCCGCTAAGTCCGGAGCGCATGAGATTGGCAAGGGATGCCAGCCGGGCGTACACTTGCGGATTTGGTTCTACATAACCATAGGTAAATCCGGGCGGTGGATCCGGCATTCCTGTTGCATAACTCGTGTAACTCTGCTTGGCATATAGTATAGTATCATGCCGGAGTTCACCCCATGATCCCAGAGCTGCGTACAACTGTTTTAATGTCCACGCTAGATTCTGCATGAAAGCCGGGTAACCTTCACCTTTTGGTTCAAGAAGAGGCATTAATGTATAAAGCCAGTTCCAGTAAAGATTTTGCACCCACACAGGTTCCGCCAGATCCGCGAACTCCTGTTTAAGTGCATTTAATTGCTGGTCATAGTATGTATATTCGGCGTCGCCTTCAGAGCGAATAATATCCTCAGCGGCTTGTGAACCCAGCACGGCCATCACATCCAGG
This sequence comes from bacterium, assembly GCA_018824205.1. Lineage (GTDB taxonomy): Bacteria > Fidelibacterota > UBA2242 > UBA2242 > UBA2242 > B118-G9. The sequence goes on along the minus strand of JAHJGX010000194.1, from coordinate 1,398 downwards.
CCCCTTGGAAATCCGCGGATCGGACCGGCATCGCTTCGAACAAGAGTAAAGGGATCACCTGAGCCTTGATAGAACAGTACCTCTTTATACACCAGTTGTTGGAACATGTAGGAATCCGGGATAAAACGTTGTCCCATAAACCGAAATCCCTTGGTAACCTGAGCTGCTTCTTCGTAATCATAAACCCACGAAGAACAGATCAATGGATTCTGCAATTCTTTTGCTTTTTCAATAAAATTATTGAGTTTTTCAAGATTGGCGAATTCACTAATGCTTAATGACAAGTAGTCATTTCCATATATATCTTCGAGTAAGGCCGTATAGTCATAAATGCTCAGGTCATCGGATTTTCCCACAAAGAACACGGTTGGACCGTAAATCCGTTCCCAGACTTTCAGGGCGGACTCACCATTTACGGTCGCTTCGTTCAGCGCTTTCACAATGAAGATTGCCTGCAGGGTTTCTTCTCTACCTTTTTGTTTACCGGCTTCGCTGGTATCGGGTTCAACCCGGAACATCATTCGGCCGTACCACATCATGGATTTGAAATAAGTCGAGAGGGTATCATTGCGGGTATAATGCCCTCTGGGGATGTATTGGCTGTAATCCTCTTTATATTCGATTGTTGTGCTATTAAAAATCGGTGAAAATTCGAATCCCTGATGAGCGGTAATCAGATCCAATTCCTGCTGAACTAAATCGACTGCAAATTCAGGAATCACTGCGGTTGTATCTTTTAATTTCGTGGCAACTCCAAAATAAGCGACATTTTTCAATATCAACGATTTAAGACTGTCGTCATCGGTATTGTAATAGAGCGATTCCATCTCATTTAAAAGCACTTTATTCAGATTGTCCAGGTCGGTGGCGAAATTCTGAACCTCCAGGGCTCTGAGGGCATAATCATAAATAATATGGAAAGTGTGCAGCATGGCGTCTGTCGTGACGAATACCGGTATTTCATTTTCCTTGCAGTCTTTATAAACATCGTAAATTTCTTTATAGGGAGTCGGCTTGACGACAAATAGATTTTTCTGAAGAAGCGTTAAATCCTCATCACTTAAAACAGATATAAATTTGAGAATATTTGAAATATTTAATAAGTCGTTGTTAATAGTATAGTTTTCGGTATTCGGGATTATATTTACCGGATAAACATGGTAAGTTCCGAACTCGGTTTCAATATCACCTTTAATATCTGCGATTATTTGAGCATCAAGTGAGGGTGTAACAATTACGATCATCAGGATGATGTTGAGAAAAAGGGATGTCTTTTTTATCATTTTATCACTCCGCATTTCATTACTCCTCTATATGAGGATTTGTCTATAAACCAAATTAATAGTCAATTGAACAAAAAGCAAATCTTGCTTGATTTACCAGCGATATTCAAAACCC
>JAHJGX010000193.1 GCA_018824205.1 bacterium | reverse complement strand
TTGTAGCAAGTAGGGACATGGCTCACATACGGCGGGTTTGATTTCGCTAATTCTTAAATAATTCAAAAACGCTCCGCAAACTCTCAAAATTATCCATTAAAAACAGCTCCCGACGTTATGTGCAGCCAGTGGTTATGCTCATTTATTTCAAAAATAGCCAAATGATGTATCTCTTAATTCAACGGAAATTGTATCATTATATGCCCGAATACCAAGAAAATATTCTTCTAAATCTCCAATTACAATTTTCGTACTATCAATATTATATGGTTGACCAATTTGACCATAATCTTCTCGCCAAAATACTTTACAAGTATGCTCACCTGACGATAAGTATGTAACAAACGATGCTAACGGTCCAGAAAAGGGAACAACTCCAGTTAAATCTGCTGAAAAGTAACTCTCGTCATCAAATCTTACGATGACAAAATAGTCATCGAAACCATATTGTAAGTCAATATTTACTTTCGCCAAATCATTATTACTTTCAGTAATATTATCACAATCGCATCCCAGAAGGAAAATCAATAATAAAACTGTAATAAAGTATAGACATAAAGTTTTCATTTTATTAACCTCGTTTTTGTATTACTGGTTTTATTAAGCATAACGGGCAAGTGTGAGATACGCCGGATTTCGAAGCAACTCCGCTTTGATGTTCGCTTATCTTCTATAAAATCTTTAAAATCCAAATTCATCCCAGAGATCCAGGCGTTATCTCCACACAATGGTTAGATGCGAATATTTTATTAATAAATTGAGTAAGAACTTAAGTAATTTTACATGTCTATGATGAGTATAAAAAAATAGGATTTTTACGGGCTTTTATCTTATTCATCAAGTGATACAATTTAATATATTAGGTATCGTCAATTTTTCTTAATCAATAGAATTTGTGTTGTATCGATTGTAAAATTGAAGCTCTTATCAATATAAATCTGTGATAATACCAAGGTGTCGTTGTTGAAAGACCACGAATAAATATCATATTTACTCAGATTATTATCATAATAAAACTTGATATAATCATAATCAGGTGGACCCTGAAAATCATATGCAACCTGATAAGTGGTATAATTGTTTAATCCAAATATTTCTCCATTAATTTGGAATTTTACATAGGATTTATTTTTTTGATAATAATACTCCCCAAACAACCATTTTTTATTAACTAATTCTAAAGGTATTATTAATGAAGGAAATTCTTGATTGTAAAAAGAAAAACACATGGTATCATTACCAGTAAAAAGAAATAAATTCGAATCCTCATGAATTTTGTCACACCATATTCTATATTTTGTTTTATCAAACGGATGTTTTTTAACTGTTTCAATACATTTATCATTGACAAAAATATATTTATACCAGTTTGTTTCATGAAAATTATAAATTATTTTAACACTATCTCCGCAATCAGGAAAATATAACGCACTTATTGTAGATTGTTTTGATGTCGATTCATAAGGTGTAAAGCCAGATGTCAGTTTCTTCTTAAAACAATAATTAATCCAATTTCCTGAAAAATTTTGTGAAAGAAGCAACACATCAAACAACAATATATTTAATATAAGCCATATTTTTTTCAACTGTTATCCTCCACCTTTATTCATCCGAAAATACCGTGGCTGTCCATATTGTAACCAGCCACTATAATCAGTTATCCTAGCTCCTCCAGATACTGTTGCACTAAATAAATGTTGGTAAGGGTAATTAGGATGATTTACATAAATTCCCATATGATGACCCTGCCAAATGATGATATCGCCTACTTGAGGTGAGAGAACTTCATAAAAATCTGGGTGATTTAAATTAAAAAATGCATTTGTATCCATATAATCATAGTAGCACCCACATTCAGAATAAATAAGATACGTTAGAAATGAACAATCTACCCCGTTTATTGTATATCCACCATACAAATATGGTACATCTTCCCACTTTTCATATGATTCATTCCAAAATGTCGAAGTTTCAAACTGGCTATCTAAATAGTCAAAATATTCATTCCCATCAAATGATATAGCCGCTACTGGGCAGACATCTGCGCAAGATCCACAGCCCACACAGCGATCATTGTCTATATAATAATAGTCATTTCCTTCTTGAATTGCCTCTTGTGGACATTCATAAAGACACGCTTCACATTGAACACATTCATCACTAATATATGCCATAATACTAGTCTCCTATTTATAAAGAGTTCATAATTAAATTAATATTATTCACTTTTTCTTCAATATTTAATAAATGAATAATTGGAGATGTAAGCTTACGTGCATTAATCATTTGTATGTTCTGTAAATGATCAATTACACTATTAGGGAAACATATTGGTGGTAAAGTATTTATTATAGTATATCTACCGTCTTTTGCTATCTTTAATCTAAATACTAATTGTTTATTTTTACAGTTATCAAGTACATATGGCCTCCATTCATAGCCTTGGACAATTCCCTGAATTTCTAATAATATACTAGCAATATAGTGCTCATCTGATGGAAAAATATTTTGAAATTCATATTTTGTTACCACTAATATCCAATCATATCCACATTCATTATAACAACAACGTATATTATTAATGTCTTTTGATATTTTTGTAACGGGCTCAATCCTTTTACCAGATAAGTTAAAGTCAAAATAATCGTCAATACATTTTTTAGCATATCTAATTTGATCATTTGTAAGTTCTTCAATATTATCACTCAGTGGATTAATTATAGATTTTTGATCAGTACAAGAAAAAAGAGGCAACAAAATGGAACCAATTAATCCATTTGATAATAACATTAATAACTCACGTCTATTAATACTCATTTTAACTCCCTATTTTAAACAAATGTAACATTTCACTGCAATATTGTCAATAATAATTCATCTAACGGACAAGGCTCACATACGGCGGGTTTGACTTCACTAATTCTCATATAATTTAAAACGCTTCGCAAACTCTCAAAATTTGCAAACAAAAAACAGCTCCCGACGTTATGTGCACCATACTATTATGCTTATGAACAGACTTAAAATAAATAGCGGGCATTCCTCCTCTGACAAGTTATTTTTATACAGTGGCCACTATCGGTCATGAAAAGGAGATACCCGCTATG